>NZ_JBITCT010000037.1:0-116198 GCF_044453465.1 Streptomyces sp. NPDC051677 | reverse complement strand
CAATTCGGAATGAATTGGAAATAGAATTACAGAGGGTAATTCCGAATTCAACAATTTGTTGAAGTGCGCTTTTGATCATGGTCTGCCCCCTACCCGCTTTGCCCCTGGCCCCCCGGGGGGTTGGTGCGGGCGTGGCCCAGCGTGGTGGGTTGGTGGGTTGCCCTCGTCCTGGGGCTCGGCCCCGGCCTCCGGCGGGGACTTCGTCCTTTGCGCGTCTTGCGGGACTGCGCCCCCGCACCCCTGCACCCCGCGCTCGCCCGGCGGAGTCAGCTCCCGCCCTCTCGCTCCACCCGGCGAAGCCGCTTCCTCCGTACCTCACCTCGCCCGGCGGACCCTGTCTGCGGCTCGCCCCCGGCGGACCCTCTCCGCGGCTCGCGCCCGGCGGAGCCTCTTCGCGGCTCGCCCCCGGCGGAGCCTCTTCGCGGCTCGCCCCCGGCGGAGCCTGTCTGCGGCTCGCCCCCGGCGGACCCTGTCTGCGGCTCGCGCCCGGCGGACCCTCTCCGCGGCTCGCGCCCGGCGGAGCCTGTCTGCGGCTCGCCCCCGGCGGACCCCGTCTGCGGCTCGCCCCCGGCGGAGCCTCTTCGCGGCTCGCCCCCGGCGGACCCCGTCTGCGGCTCGCCCCCGGCGGACCCTCTTCGCGGCTCGCCCCCGGCGGAGCCCCTCCGTACCTCGCTCCCGGCGGAGCCCCTCCGTACCTCGCGCCCGGCGGAGCCCCTCCGTACCTCGCCGTCGGCGGAGCCGGCACCCTCCCTCTCACCCCCCGGTGAAATATCCCCACCCCCTCACCTCACCCACCCCCCGGTCCATCCGCCGGAGGTAAACGCGAGCCCGCCCCCCGGGAGTTGGGGGGCGGGCTCTTTGCGTCCTCGCGGTGGCACCGCCATGCAGCACCGCGAGGGGTTGGCGGGGCTTAGCCGAAGCGGCCCGAGATGTAGTCCTCCGTCGCCTGGACCGACGGGTTGGAGAAGATGCGTTCGGTGTCGTCTATCTCGATCAGCTTGCCGGGCTGGCCCACCGCCGCCAGGTTGAAGAAGGCCGTGCGGTCCGAGACGCGCGCCGCCTGCTGCATGTTGTGCGTCACGATGACGATCGTGAAGCGTTCCTTCAGCTCGCCGATCAGGTCCTCGATGGCGAGGGTGGAGATGGGGTCGAGGGCCGAGCAGGGCTCGTCCATCAGCAGGACCTTCGGTTCCACCGCGATCGCCCGCGCGATGCACAGCCGCTGCTGCTGGCCGCCGGACAGGCCCGAGCCGGGCTTGTTCAGACGGTCCTTGACCTCGTTCCAGAGGTTCGCGCCCTTGAGGGACTTCTCGACGACGTCCGCGAGCTCGCTCTTCTTGTAGTTGCCGTTCAGGCGGAGGCCCGCGGCCACGTTGTCGAAGATCGACATCGTGGGGAAGGGGTTGGGGCGCTGGAAGACCATGCCGACCTCGCGGCGGACGGACACCGGGTCCACGCCCGCGCCGTACAGGTCCTCGTCGTCCAGGAGCACCTTGCCCTCGACCCGGCCGCCGGACGTCACCTCGTGCATACGGTTCAGCGTGCGCAGGAACGTCGACTTGCCGCAGCCGGAGGGGCCGATGAAGGCCGTCACCGAGCGCGGTTCGACCGTCATCGAGATGTCCTCGATCGCCTTGTGGGCGCCGTAGTAGGCGGTCAGTCCGCTTACGTCGATTCGCTTGGCCATGATTTCTACTTCACTTCCCGATCAGTCGCTGTATGGCCGCGTCAGCGACCGGTCTTCGGGGCCTTCCAGCGGGCGATGCCGCGGGCCACCAGGTTCAGGATCATCACGAAGGCGATCAGCGTGAGCGACGCCGCCCAGGCTCGGTCGTAGGCCGCCGTCGAACCCGCACTCTGCGCGTACTGCTGGTAGATGTACAGCGGGAGCGATGCCTGCGCACCCTCGAAGGGGTTGTTGTTGATGAACGGGTTGCCGAAGACCAACAGCAGCACCGGGGCCGTCTCGCCCGCGATACGGGCGATCGCCAGCATCACGCCCGTGATGATGCCTCCGATCGACGTCGGGACTACCACCTTCAGGATCGTGCGCCACTTCGGGACGCCCAGGGCGAGAGACGCCTCGCGCAGCTCGTTCGGGACCAGCTTCAGCATTTCCTCTGTCGAGCGTACGACGACCGGCATCATCAGGATCGCCAGCGCCAGCGAGCCGGCGAAGCCGAACGGCTGCATGTCCAGCATCAGCATGAGGCTGAGGATGAACAGGCCCGCGACGATGGACGGGATGCCGGTCATGACGTCCACGAAGAACGTGACGGCCTTCGCCAGCTTGCCGCGCCCGTACTCCACCAGGTAGATCGCCGTCAGGATGCCGACCGGGGCGCCGATCGCCGTGGCGAGGCCCACCTGCTCCAGGCTGCCGATGATGGCGTGGTAGATGCCGCCGCCGGGCTCGGAGTCGGCGACCACGCCCATCGAGTGGGTGAGGAAGTAGACGTCGAGGACCTTCGTGCCGCGCTGGATCGTCGTCCACAGCAGGGACACCAGCGGGATGACGGCCAGGATGAACGCCACCCAGACCAGGCTGGTCGCGACCCGGTCCTTCGCCTGGCGCTTGCCTTCCACCTTCGCGGCGATGCCGAACGTGCCGAAGACGAAGAGCAGGCCGGCGATCAGACCCCACTGGACCTTGCTGTCCAGGCCGCCGACGAGGCCGATGAGGACCGCGAGGACGAGGGAGCCGACGGCGATGGCCCAGGGGGACCACTTCGGCAGGCTGGCCGCTCGCAGCGTGCTGGGGGCCTTGTCTGCTACTGCTGCTGTGTGGCTCATGCGTTGGCCCCCGAGTACTCCGCGCGGCGGGCGATGATCATGCGTGCCGCGCCATTGACCAGCAAGGTGATGACGAACAGGACCAGACCGGAGGCGATGAGCGCGTCACGGCCGAACTCCGTCGCCTCGTTGAACTTGCTGGCGATGTTCTGGGCGAAGGTGCCGCCGCCCGGGTTGAGCAGGCTGGCGTGGATGTCGAAGTCGGGGGAGAGGACCGTGGCCACCGCCATCGTCTCGCCCAGCGCTCGGCCGAGGCCCAGCATCGACGCCGAGATCACTCCGGAGCGGCCGAAGGGGATCACCGACATGCGGATGACCTCCCAGCGGGTGGCGCCGAGCGCCAGGGCCGCCTCCTCGTGCATCTGCGGGACCTGGCGGAAGACCTCGCGGCTGACGTTGGTGATGACCGGCAGGACCATCACGGCCAGCAGGACGCCCACCGTGAGCATCGAGCGCGGGGCGCCCTCGTCCCAGGAGAAGACTCCGGTCCACCCGAAGTAGTCGTTGAGCCAGCCGAACAGGCCGTCCATGTGCGGTACGAGGACCAGGGCGCCCCACAGGCCGTACACGATGGACGGCACGGCGGCGAGCAGGTCGATCACGTACGCGATGGGACCGCTCAGCTTGCGCGGGGCGTAGTGCGTGATGAACAGGGCGATGGCCACCGCGATCGGGACGGCGATGACCATGGCGATGATCGACGAGACCACCGTGCCGAAGGCCAGGACCGCGATGCCGAACTTCGGCGGGACGAGGCCGGTGTTCCACTCGAAGGTGGTGAGGAAGTTGGCGTCGTCCTTGCTGATGGCGAGGTAGGCCCGGTAGGTGAGGAAGGCCGCGATGGCGGCCATGATCACCAACAGGAAAATGCCCGAGCCACGGGAGAGCGCGAGGAAGATGCGGTCTCCGGGTCGGGTGGCGGCACGGGCCGCGCGCTTCTGCTCGGCGGTCGGGACCGGCGGGGGCGTGGGGGGCGGGGTGTCGTCCGCGTCTGACTTCTGTGTCGATATGTCCATGGGGGTCTCCGGTTTGCGGAGCCGCCTGCGGATGTGTGGGCGGCTCGGGTGGGGCCGGACTGCGGGGCCCCTGGCGGCGGTGCACCGGACGGGTGCGGTCCGGACCGGGTCTCCCCGGCGCCGGACCGCACCGCTCAGATCAGCTCAGGCCCTCGATGGTGGTGCGGACCTTGGAGATGATGGCGTCGGGGATCGGCGCGTAGTCGATGCCCGAGAGGATGCCCTGGCCGTCCGTGCTGGCGATGTAGCGCAGGAACGCCTTGGTGGCGGGCAGGGTGGCGGCCTTGTTGCCCTTGTCGCAGACGATTTCGTACGTGACCAGGGTGAGCGGGTAGGCGCCGTCGGCCTTGGTGTTGTAGTCCAGCTTCAGCGACAGGTCGCTGCCGGTGCCGACGACCTGCGCGGCGGCGACGGCCTTGGTGGCGCCGTCGGAGGAGGCCTTCACCGGGGCCGCGGCACCGGTGTTGACGGCGACGGTGCCCAGACCGTCCTTGGCGTACGACAGCTCCATGTAGCCGATCGCGCCGGGGGTCGACTTGACGCCCTGGGCGACACCGGAGGAACCGGCCGCGGACTGGCCGCCCTTGGCCTGCCAGGCCTTGCCGCCGGAGTAGGGCCAGTCGGTCTTGGCGGTGGCGATCAGGTACTTGGTGAAGTTGTCCGTGGTGCCGGACTCGTCCGAGCGGTGGTACGGCTGGATCTTCTGGTCGGGCAGCTTGGCGGTCGGGTTCAGCTTCTTGATCGCCTCGTCGTTCCAGTTGGTGATCTTGCCGTTGAAGATCTTGGCGATCGTGGAGGCGTCCAGGACGAGGTTGTCGACGCCCTCGACGTTGTAGGCGACGGCGATCGGGCCCGCGACCATCGGCAGGTCGATGCCCTGGCCGCCGGAGCAGACCGACTTCGACGCGGCGACGGCGTCGTCCTTCAGGGCGGAGTCGGAGCCGGCGAAGGCGATCTGGCCCTGCGTGAACGCGGTGACGCCCGCGCCGGAGCCGGAGCCCTTGTAGTTGACCTGGACGCCGTTGCAGGCCTGCGTGAAGTTCTTCACCCAGGCGTCGATCGCGTTCTTCTGCGCGGAGGAGCCGTCGGCGAGGAGCTGGCCCTTGGCGTCGTCGCACTTGATGGACCCGGCGGCCGCGGTGGCGGAGGACGAGCTGCTGCTGCCACTGCTGGAGCCGTTGTCGTCGGAGCCGCACGCCGTGAGGGCCAGGGCGCCGGAGACGGCGAGAGCACCGAGGGAGAGAGCCCGCCGGTTCATGCGCTGAAGCTTCACTTGGGGAAGATCCTTCCTGGAGCCGCCGTCCTGAATTCGGCGGCGTGCGGAGTGTGCGAAGTCTGGTCGGAGCGGACGTGACCGCTTGGGTCGCGCACCGCACCGCGTAAGGCCGAAATTAGGCAGATCAGGTGAAGGCGCTTACGGGCGCGGGTGAACGGCGGGTGAACCCCTGGCGGCGGTGCGGTTAGGTCACGGAACGCTCACGTCGAGGACACGGGCCGGTTCCGGCGGCCGGCTGATCCTCCGTCCCCGTCATGCCGGCTCCTCCGCCCCTGTTATGCCAGGTGGAGGACGTCCAGCAGGGCGTCCACGAGCGTGCGATCCCTCGGCTGGGTCAGTCGGTCGCGGGCGGCCTGCGGTGCGAGCCAAAGGAGGCGGTCGACCTCGTGGTTCGGCGTGAACGTGCCGGAGACGGCCTCGGCCGCCCAGTAGCGGACCTGCTTGGGACGGCCGTTCGCCTCGTACTCCATGGTGGGCAGCCGGGCGCCGGGCGCGGCCCGGTGGCCCGTCTCCTCCTCGACCTCCCGCAGCGCGCCCGCGAGCGGTTCCTCGCCGCGTTTCAGCTTCCCCTTGGGGTGCGACCAGTCGTCGTACTTGGGGCGGTGAACGAGGCATACCTCCAGTTCACCTCCCGACGGGGAGCGCCGCCACAGCACGCAGCCCGCCGCCCGGACGACGGTGTCGGTGGGGTCAGAGGGGCCAGAGGGGCCAGTGGTGTCGGTCGCGTCGCTAATGTCGCTCGGGTCGGTGGTGTCGCTTGGGCCGGTGGTGTCGCTCGGGTCGGTGGGGCCAGTGGTGTCGGTGGTGTCGGGGGTGTCATCGGGACTGTTCGCCGTGCTCATCCGGTACTCACCGCCTGTGGCTCAGGGTGTGCCGATCGTCTGCTTCTGCCAGGAGCGCTGGAACGCGTACCGCGCCGCCTCCACCTCATGCCGCTGGTCCGCGTGCAGCACGCCGAGCGCGTACGCGGTCGCCGGCGCGATCCGGGGCGTACGGGCCGCCTGGGCCGCCGCGGACGCCGCCTCCGAGGCGTCGCGGTGCCGGTCCAGGGCCTGGCCGGCCGCCAGCAGGCGGACGTCCAGCGGGGCGTCCCGGCCGTCCACGACCTCGCAGGCGTACCGGTGCAGGCGCAGCAGCAGACGGACCTGGTGCCAGGGCGCGTCCTGCGGGTGCGGGGCCGGCTCCGCGGAGAGGCCGTGGATCAGGGCCTCCGCGTTGTACGGGATGCCCGCGGTGACCAGCGGGAGCGTGGCGACCGCGTCGGACAGCCGCTCCTCGGCCGCCCGGGCGAGCGGGCGCAGGTCGCTCGTGGGGGCGACGGGGGTGAGCGGGACCTCGCTGGCGAGGACGGCGACCTGGTCCGCGACGGCGTGGAAGCGGGAGGAGCCGAGGGCCTGCAGGGCGGTGGAGTGGGCCCGGGTGCGGGCGAGGGTGAGCTGACGGTCCAGCAGGGCGCCCGCCTTCGCCGCGCCCACGGTGAGATTGCCGCGGTCCGGGACCGCCGTCGTACGGGCGGCGCCGGCCCGGTCGGCTGACCGGTCGCCCGCGCTCGCCCCGGCCGACTGGGCCGACTGGGCCGGTACGGGCGTCGGCGCCGGCGTCGGTGCGGTGCCCGACAGCCGGTTCAGCGCCAGCAGCAGCCGCTCCAGCCGGGCCCCGTAAGCGTGCTCCAGGGCCAACACGCCCGACAGCCACGCCAGTTCCGGGCGGATGCCCTCCGACCACTCGGCGTCGAGGAGCGGCCGGAAGGTGTGCAGACTGCCGCTGATGCGGCGGGCCGAGCGGCGCAGGGCGCGCACCGCGTCGACGCGCTCCTCCGCGCCGCCCGCCGCGCCGCCCGCCGCACCGCCCGACGAGCCGTTCGCCGTCGCGCCCCCCGTCTCCCGGTGCAGACGCAGGGCGCGGAGGAATTCCGTGGCCTGCTCACGGAGATAGCCCGCGAGGGCGTCCCCCGTGGTCACGGGCCCGGCCTGGGGGTCCGTCAGGTCATGGTGTCGCTGTGCCACGCCGGCGCCTCCGCGCGTCTATGAGCATCTCCTGGACGTTGCGCAGGGGCGCGCCGTCCGCGTCCGTCGCGTGCCGGATCCAGTCGCCGTCCGGGCCGAGGTGCCAGGAGGCGGTGGCGTCGGACATGCCGGTCTCCAGCATCCGGTTCAGGGACGCCCGGTGGGCCGGGTCGGTGACCCTGACCAGGGCCTCGATACGGCGGTCGAGGTTGCGGTGCATCATGTCGGCGCTGCCGATCCACACCTCGGGCTCACCGCCGTTGCCGAAGCCGAAGACACGGGAGTGTTCGAGGAAGCGGCCGAGTATCGAGCGGACCCGGATGTTCTCCGACAGTCCCGGCACGCCCGGGCGCACCGCGCAGATGCCGCGCACCCACACGTCGACCGGCACGCCTGCCTGGGACGCGCGGTAGAGGGAGTCGATGAGCGCCTCGTCGACGATCGAGTTGACCTTGATGCGGATGTGCGCGGGTCGTCCGGCGCGGTGGTGCTGGACTTCCTTGTCGACACGCGAGATCAGGCCGTCGCGCAGGGACTTGGGGGCGACGAGCAGCCGGCGGTAGGTCTCGCGGCGGGAGTAGCCGGAAAGCCGGTTGAACAGGTCCGAGAGGTCCGCGCCGACCTGCGGGTCCGAGGTGAGCAGACCGAGGTCCTCGTAGAGCCGGGCCGTCTTCGGGTGGTAGTTGCCGGTGCCGACGTGGCAGTAGCGGCGCAGGGTGTCGCCTTCCTGCCGGACCACCAGCGACAGCTTGCAGTGCGTCTTCAGGCCGACCAGGCCGTAGACGACGTGGCAGCCGGCCTCCTCCAGTTTGCGCGCCCACTTGATGTTGGCGTGCTCGTCGAAGCGGGCCTTGATCTCGACCAGGACGAGGACCTGCTTGCCGGCCTCGGCGGCCTCGATGAGCGCGTCGACGATCGGGGAGTCGCCCGAGGTCCGGTACAGCGTCTGCTTGATGGCGAGGACGTCCGGGTCGGCGGCCGCCTGCTCCAGGAAGGCCTGGACGGAGGTGGAGAAGCTGTCGTACGGGTGGTGCAGGAGCACGTCCCGGGAGCGCAGCGCCGCGAAGACGTCGGGCGCGGACGCCGACTCGACCTCGGCGAGGTCGCGGTGGGTGCCGGCGATGAACTTCTTGTACTTCAGCTCGGGACGGTCGAGCCCGTGGATGCGGAAGAGACCGGTGAGGTCGAGGGGGCCGGGCAGCGGGTAGACCTCGGCCTCGGAGATCTTCAGCTCGCGCACCAGCAGGTCCAGCACCTCGCGGTTGATGGACTCCTCGACCTCCAGGCGCACCGGCGGACCGAAGCGGCGCCGCATGAGCTCCTTCTCCAGGGCCTGCAGGAGGTTCTCGGCGTCGTCCTCCTCGACCTCGAGGTCCTCGTTGCGGGTGAGCCGGAAGGCGTGGTGCTCCAGCACCTCCATGCCCGGGAAGAGCTCTTCCAGGTGCGCGGCGATGACGTCCTCGATGGGGACGTAGCGGCCGGGAGAGCTCTCCAGGAAGCGGGAGAGCAGCGGCGGCACCTTGACGCGCGCGAAGTGCGGGTGGCCGCTGACCGGGTTGCGCACGACGACCGCGAGGTTCAGGGAGAGACCCGAGATGTACGGGAAGGGGTGCGCGGGGTCGACGGCGAGGGGGGTGAGGACGGGGAAGATCTGGTGCCGGAACAGCGTGAAGAGGCGGGCCTGCTCCTTCTCCGTCAGCTCGCTCCAGCGGACCAGGTGGATGCCCTCCTCCGCGAGGGCGGGCGCGATGTCCTCGTGGTAGGTCGCGGCGTGCCGGGCCATGAGCTCGCGGGAGCGGGCCCAGATCATCTCCAGCACCTCGCGCGGCTGGAGACCGGAGGCGGAGCGGGTGGCGACGCCGGTGGCGATGCGGCGCTTCAGTCCGGCCACCCGGACCATGAAGAACTCGTCCAGGTTGCTGGCGAAGATGGCGAGGAAGTTCGCGCGTTCGAGGAGGGGCGTGTTCGGGTCCTCGGCGAGCTCCAGGACCCGCTCGTTGAACGCGAGCCAGCTGCGCTCCCGGTCCAGGAAACGCCCCTGGGGCAGCTCGGGCCCGTCGTACGGCGATTCCTCGTACGCGTCGAGGTCGGCGTCGATGTCGGGTTCCAGGTCGGAGACCGCGGCCGACACGGTGTGCGGGCGGTGCGCGGCTATGGAGCCCACTGAGGGCTGTGCGTGCTGGACCTCTGCCGTGGTGTCTGACTGGCTCATAAACCCATTCTTCCGCGCCAGCAGCGTGACAGGCGCGTCGGAACGTGCGGGCGGGATCGCGGCGGGCCCTTCGGGGGGCTGATCCCCCTCGGGGGGCGGCGAAGGCTCGGGCACGGCGGGGTTCATTCGCCGAGCGTCGCAAGGTCATCTGAACCGACGGTTACGGCGACATGGCGTGCGGGATATCGGGGGGCGGCTCGCGGGGGTGGGGCGTGGGGGTGGGGCGTGGGGGTGGGGCGTGGGCGGGCTCGCGGGCCGGCGGCCGGCGGGAAACGCAGCGGGAAACGCGAGAGGCGCGTACGTCCTTCCCCCCGTGGAGGGACGTACGCGCCCCTGGTCTCGCTTGGTCTCGCTGGTTCAGGCGGTGCGGCGGCGCAGCAGCCAGAAGGCGGCGGCGGTCACGGCGGCCGTGACGGCGAGCACCACGCCGGTCTCCACGAGGTGGATCGGCCAGTAGTGGGACTCGGGGTGGTAGGTCAGGTAGGAGCCCTGGACGCCCATGTCGTCCAGGCACGCCTGCGTCCTGCCGGTCGAGCCGCCGTAGCACCGGGTGAAGTCGAGGTCCTGGACATGTCGGCCGTGCACCACGGCGCCGCTCTCCACCACCCACGCGGACGCGGGATAGTCGAGCTCCTCGGGCGACGCGGTGATGGTCACGGCGGGCCAGAAGGAGGCGCGCAGCTGCGCCACGACGTAGCCGAGCAGCCCGGTCGCGGCCACGGAGACCGCGAGGGCGGGCAGCGCGCGGCGTATCAGGAGCGCGGTGACGGCGCCGACGGCGAGTGCGCACAGGGCGTACGCGACGGTGGCCGGGCCGCGGGAGAGGTACGCGTCGTCGGACATCCAGCCGTGGTACAGCGGGTCCTGGTTGGCGCTCCAGGCCCAGCGGTACACGGGGACCAGGGCGGTGGCGCCGGCGGTCACGACGAGCGCGGGGACGGCCAGCTTGGCGGCCAGCCAGCGGGCGGGGGAGACGCCCTGGGTCCAGGCGAACCGCGCGGTGCCGCTCTCCAGCTCGCGCCCGATCAGCGCGCCGCCCGCGTACGCGGCCACGGCGAGGAAGAGGTACGAGGTCAGCAGGCCGATCCAGTCGACCGTCACGCTGTAGCCGGTCCAGGCGATGGTCGTGTCGCACAGGTCCGGTCCCGCACGGTCACAGACCTCCGCGGCCGCGCGCGCGTCCCTGCCGGTGGCCTCGGTGATCCACACCAGCCATCCGCACAGCGCTACCACGAGGCCGGCCCAGACGACGAGGGCCGCGCGGTGCACGCGCAGCACCGCGCGGGCGGTGCCCCACGTACCGGGGCGTGGGCCGGGGCGGCCGACTGCGGCCTGGGGACTCACGTCGGCGACGGTGGTCATACGGCGGTCTCCTTACCCGCCTCGCCCGCGCGCGGGGAGGTGGCGGTCGTGCGCCTGAGGAGGACGAACGCGGCCACCGTGAGGGCGGTGGCGACCGTCAGCAGGAGGGCGGTCGTGGTCAGCTGGAGCGGCCAGTAGTGCGACTCGGGGTGGTAGGTGGCGTAGTAGCCGGTCGCGTCGAGCTTTGCGTACGCGTCGGCACAGCCGTCCGGGAGGACCGACGCGCAGCCGATGTCCGGGATGTGCGCGCCGGTGGAGGTGACCAGGCCCGTGTCGACGGTCATGCCCTCCCAGCCGGGGCCGGCGCTGAGGCTCGTGACCTTGGTGACGCCCGGCCACAGGTGCGGCAGGGCCTGGTCGGCGAGCACGCGCGCGGCGCCGACGAAACCGAGGGCGAGGACCAGCGCGGGCAGGGTGCGGCGCAGCAGGACGCCCGCGAGCGCGCCGCCGGCCAGTCCGGTCAGGGCGAAGGCGACCGTGGTGGGGCCGTTGGTGTGCAGGGTGAGGTTGTCGTACCAGGACTTGGTGGTGTCGATGCGCCCGGTGCCCGCCGACCACATCAGGCGATGCAGCGCGACCAGCAGGCCCGTGCCCACGGCGACCAGGACGGCGGGCACGGCGAGCTTGGTGGCCAGCCAGCGGGTCGGGGACACCCCCTGCGTCCAGGCGAGCTGTGCGGTGCCGTGCTCCAGCTCGCGGCCGAACAGGGAGGCGCCCGCCCAGGCGCCCACGAGGAAGGGGAGCGCGGTCAGCGCACCGGTCGTGTACATGTACACGCTCTTGAAGCGGACGATCGCGTCCTGGTCGTATGTGCAGAGGCCGTCGTCGGGGCAGGCGCGGTACTGCTGCCAGGCGTCGGCCGCACTGTCGGTGAGCGGCCCCCACAGCCACACCAGGGCGACGGCGAGGACGGCGACGAGAGCGGTCCAGGCGTACAGGGCGGACCGGTGCAGCCGCAGCAGCCAGCGCGGTCCGGGAGGGCGTCCCGGGGCGTCCTTCGAGGCGGCAGGGGAGAGGGCGAGGGCGGTCATACGGCGGCCTCCTCGGGCACGGCCGGCGTGAGCGGGGCGGCCTGCGGGTTGCGCAGGTAGGCGAGGACGAGGTCCTCAAGGGAGGGCGCCGAGGTGCGCCAGTCGTCGGCGAGCGGGCCCGCGGGCCGCACCAGGGCGGAGACCTGACGGCCGGTGACCCGGGACTCCACGACCGTGTGCGGGGCGAGATCCCGGGCGGGCTCCCGGGCGAGGTCCGAGGCGGTGGACCGCGTCGGTGCGCTCACGCGCGTGTGGGCGGCGAGCAGGTCGTCGATCTCACCGGCGAGTCGCACCCGACCGCCGCCCACCAGCAGCAGGTGGTCGCAGGAGTCCTCCAGTTCGGCCACCACGTGCGACGACATCACGATCGTCGTGCCGTACTGCGCCGCGCAGGCCATCAGGGCGCCCATCAGCTCGTGCCGGGCCAGCGGGTCGAGGTCGGCCATCGGCTCGTCGAGGAGGAGCAGTTCGGGCTGCTTGGCCAGGGCCAGGGCGAGTGCGACGCGGGTGCGCTGGCCGCCGGAGAGGGAGCGGATCTTCTTCTTGCCGTCGAGGTCCCCCGCGGAAACGATCCGCTCGGCGGTGGCGGCGTCCCAGCGGCCCGGGTTGAGGTCGGCGCCCACGAGCAGCGTCTCGGCGACGGTGAGCTGCGGGTACAGCGGCTTGTCCTGGGCGACGTAAGCGACACGCGCGCGGGCGGACGCCGGGTCCGTCCCGAGGACGGTGATCCGGCCCTCGGTGGGGGCCAGCAGACCGGCGGCGAGGGAGAGGAGCGTGGACTTGCCCGCGCCGTTGGGCCCGACGACGGCACAGACGCGCCCGGCGGGGAGCCGGAACGTGCAGTCGCGCAACGCCCAGCCCCCGCGTCGGCCGAAGCGCTTGCCGAGCGCGGTTGCCGCCATGGCGGTGTCGGTCATGAGGGGTCTCCCTGGGGGTGCTCTCGCTCTACGCGGGCGGTGTGGGGGTCGGATACGGCAGGCACAGCAGGCACAGCAGGCACAGCAGGCACAGCAGGCACAGCAGGCACAGCAGGCGCTTCGGGCCCGGCAGGCACGGAGGGCACGGCGGGTACGGCGGGTACGGCGAACTGTTCGTCGAGTACGGCGGTGAAGAGCGCGGAAACGTCGTCGCGGTCCAGCCCGGCCGCCCGGGCCCGGACCGCCCAGCCGTCCAGTTCCGTGCGCAGGGGCGAGTCGGCCGGGGCGGTGTTCAGCCCGCGCCGCACGAAGGTGCCGAGGCCGCGCCGGGCCTCCACCAGCCCGTCGCGCTCCAGCTCGCGGTACGCCTTCAACACGGTGTTCGGGTTGATGGCGGTCGCCTCGACGACCTCGCGTGCGGTGGGCAGCTTGTCGCCGGCCTGCAGCATGCCCAGGCGCAGGGCCTGCTTCGTCTGCTGGACGATCTGGACGTAGGTGGCGACGCCGCTGTGCCGGTCGATGCGGTATTCGACCACTGGACAACCACCCTTTCACTAATTGAGTAGTGAAAGGGTGGTGGAAGGGGGCGCGGAAGTCAAGATCGGGAGGCGGGGGAGGTGGGGGAGGTCGGCGAGGTTGGGGGCGGTTGGCGAGGTGGGGGGCGGCGGGGGGTGTCGGCGGGTCCGAAAAAAATCGTGTGGGGAATCGTGAACCGATCGGCGGGGCTCGTCCGATGAGGGGTTGTGAGCGAAACGAGAAGCGACGGGGAGCTGCTGCGGGCCATCGCGGCAGACCGGGACCGTCACGCCTTCGAGGAGCTGTACCGGCGGTACGCACCGTGGCTGACCGCGCGCCTGCGCGGCCGCTGCGCCGACGCCGGGATAGTCGACGACGTCGTTCAGGAGACGTTCCTCGCGGTGTGGCGGGGCACCGCCCGCTATCGCGAGGAGAGCGCCTCCGGCGACGCCGCCGGCTGGCTGTGGCGCATCGGCGCGCGCCGCCTGGTCGACGCCGTGCGCGGCGACGGGGCGCGCGGCCGGCTGCGCCAGGCGCTGGCCCGACTGCGCCACCGCGACGAGGCGTCGGCGGAGGAACGCGTGCTCGCGGGGGTGGAGCACGGAGACCTCGCCGGGGCCCTCGTCCGGCTCTCGCCGGAGCTGCGGGCCGTCCTGCAGGCGACCGTCATCGACGGACTCACCACCCGGGAGGCGGCCGTTCTGCTCGGCATCCCGCCCGGCACCGTCAAGACGCGGGCCCAGCGTGCCCGCAAGCAACTGCGGGAGGCGCTGGCATGAGGCGGTACGTGTGCGGAGCGGGCTCGCGCGTTCGCGTGGGCGGCGAGCAGTCGAGGGAGGACCTGGCATGACGTGGCACGTGGCGGAAGAAGACCTGCGCTCCTACGCGCACGGCGAGTTGGCGCCACCCCTGCTGTGGTCCGCCGACACCCACCTCACCGGGTGCGCACAGTGCCGGGCCCGGCTCGCGGCGACCGCCGACCCGGTCGCGCTGGACACCGGCTGGGAGCGGCTGGACGCCGAGCTGGACGCGCCGCGCCCGAGCCTGCTCGAACGGCTGCTGGTGCGGCTCGGCGTGGCCGACCACACCGCGCGGCTGCTCGCGGCGACGCCGGTACTGCGCCGCTCCTGGCTGCTGTCCGTGCTGTTCCTGCTGGTCATGACGGTGCTGGCGGTGCGTGTCGCGCACCAGCCCGCGCTGTTCCTCGCGCTCGCCCCGCTGCTCCCGCTCGCAGGCGTCGCCCTGTCCTACGGCCCGTCCCTGGATCCGACGTACGAGATGGCCGTCGTCGCTCCGCTGCACGGCTTCCGGCTGCTGATGATCCGTACGGTCGCGGTGCTCACCGCGGGCCTGGTCTTCAACGGCCTGGCGACGCTGGCCCTTCCGGGGTACGGGCTGCTGGCCCTGTCCTGGCTGCTGCCCGCGCTCGCCCTGACCGCGACGGGCCTCGCGCTGACCGCCCGCCTGGGCCCGGTCGTCGCGCCCGCCCTGGTCGGCGGCGCATGGCTGACCCTGCTGGTGGTGGCGACGTCCCGGACGCCCGAGCACGAAACACTCGCCCCCTTCACGGCGGCGGGCCAGTCGGCCGCGGCAGCGATGGCGGCCCTGGCCGCCCTCCTGCTCTACCAGTCCCGAGACCGCTTCGACGCCCGCCCCCTGGCCCGCTTCCCAGAAGGCGGCACAGGATGACCCACCCCCCAACCCCAACGCCTCTCGTCCCGGCGGGCTCTGCCGCCGCCGGCCCCGTCACTGCCGTCCCCGCCCCTGGGGCTCCCGCGCCGAGGGCCCTCGCTCTCAGCCGGACATCCCCGGCTCAGGTCGACCGCTCGACTTTCAGGAGTTCCCCATGACCACGGCCTCTGCCTCCGGCTCCACCACGGTGACGGTCACCGACCTCTCCCTGCGTTTCGGCGGCACCCGTGCCCTCGACGGGGTGTCGCTGCGGCTGGGCCCCGGCGTCACCGGGCTGCTCGGACCCAACGGCGCCGGAAAGACCACTCTGTTGCGGGTGCTGGCCACGGCCGCGCCGCCCGACGGGGGCTCGTTCACGGCCCTCGGCCACGACCCGGGCACCGCCACCGGCCGCCTCAACCTGCGCCGCACCCTCGGCTACCTCCCCCAGACCCCGGGATTCCACCCGGACTTCACCGCTTTCGAGTTCGTCGACTACGTGGCGATCCTGAAGGAGCTCACCGACCGCGCCGCCCGGCTGCGCGAGGTGCGGCGCGTGCTGGAGGCCGTCGACCTCTCGGAGGTGCGCGGCAAGCGCATCAAGCGGCTGTCCGGCGGCATGCGGCAGCGCGTCGCCCTGGCTGCCGCGCTCGTCGGTGACCCCGGCTTCCTCGTGCTGGACGAGCCGACCGTCGGCCTCGACCCCGAACAGCGCATGAGATTCCGTGAGTTGATCGCCCAGGCGGGCGAGGGCCGCACGGTGCTGCTGTCCACCCACCAGACCGAGGACGTCGCGATGCTCTGCCACCGTGTCGTGGTCCTGGCCGGCGGCCGGGTCCGTTTCGAGGGCACCCCGGCCGACCTGACGGCCCGCGCGGCCGGCCGGGTCTGGAGCAGCGCGCAGCGCGACCCGAAGGCACTCGCCGGCTGGCGCACCGGCACCGGCGCCTTCCGTAACATCGGCGACCCGCCGACCGGCGCCGACCTCCTCGAACCCACCCTGGAGGACGGCTATCTGCTCGCCCTCGACGGCGAGAGCGCGGAGGCGCCGGCATGAGCACCAGCACCCCGACGGCCACCCAGCCGGCCCCCATGCGCAGCGAGCCCCCACGCCAGGGCCACCGCGCCGGATCGGTCCTCGCCCTCGCCCGCTTCGAGGCCCGTGAACTGCTCCAGCAGGTACCGGTGCTGTTCTTCTTCGCCCTCTACGTCGGCTTCGTCGCCCTGCGGCTGATGAGCAAAGACGGCATGGACGACTTCCCCGTCCTCAACACGGTCGACCGCCGAACGCAGGCGGCGCCCCTGCTCTTCGCCGTCGCCCTGCTCGTCTGCACCAACTCCGCCGCGCTGCGCTCACGCAAGCACGGCACGGTCCAGCAGTTCGACGTGCTGCCCATGGAACCCTGGCGGCGCACCCTCGCCCATGTGCTGTCCGTGATCCCGTACGCGGCACTCACCGCGCTCGTCGTCGGGGCCGAGTTCACCCGGGAGGCCCTGAAGCCCGGCGCGATCGGCCACGGCTCGTTCGGGGAACTGGCCGTCGGGCCGCTGAGCGTCCTGCTGGCGGGCATCATGGGCGCGCTGCTGGCCCGCCTGCTGCCCTCCCCCTTCATCCCCATACTGTTCGTCATCGCCGTGTACGTGCTGATCACCATGGCCTCCGGCCTCGTCGGCATCGAGGGCAAGTGGGTGGGCTGGCTCTCCCCGATCGTGTTCTCCGAGTCCGGCGGCGGCCACCCGGTCCCCGCCGACCTTCTCGGCCGCCCCGCCGGCTGGCACGCGCTGTATCTGACGGCGGTGTGCGTCCTGCTGGCCTGCACGGCACTGCTGCTCGCGGGCGGGCGCACTCGAGCCGTCAAGGCGGCGACCGCTCTCGCCCTCGCGGCTGCCGCGGTCGGCGCGATCGGCCAGATCCCGCGCGACACGGCGGCCCTGGACGCGGCCCGCAAGACGGCGTCCGAGACCCCGCAGAAGGTCCAGTCGTGCACACGGTACGGCGGCTCGACGTACTGCTCGTTCCCCGAGTGGAACGGAACGCGCCCCGAGTGGGCCGAGATCGTCGACCGGCTCCAGTCGCTGGCGGGAGGCTCGGCGGCGAAGGCTCCTCTGACGGTCCGCCAGCGCATCTACAACGGCGAGGAGGTCGACGCCGCCCTGGACCCCTCCTCCACCCGGGGTGAGGTGACGGTCGGCACGCGCTGGGGCGGCAACCGCGTCCCCGAGTTCGCGGTCGGCGCCGCCTCGGTCCTGGTGGGCGGATCGGAGAGCGTGACGCTTCAGGAGATGTGCGACGCCCGCACGGTGACCGTCATGTGGCTGGTCCTGGGCGCCGACCCCACCCCGATGGCCACGTTCCAGCACGTGCGGCTGAACGACACCACCAGCGGTTCGGACCAGGTCCTGGCCCCGACGAACGGACTGAGCATGACGGCGACGCAGACGACGGTGGTCCGCGAACTCCTGGCCCGCCCGCGCGCCGAGATGACGGCCCGGGTCAAAGCCCACTGGGCGAAGCTGACGTCCGCGAGCACGACGACCGCCCAGGCGGCGAAGCTGCTGGGCGTCGCGGTGCCGAAGGAGGCGGAGAAGTGCGAGAAGTAGGAGGACGAGAAGCGGAAGTCGAAGCGGCAGCGAGGCGGGTCCCCGCGGCCCTGCTCCGGTCCTTGCTGCCGCCGGTGTGGCGCAGTCTCCCCTGGCCGGCGCTGGCCACGACCGGTGGGATGGGCCTGCTGCTGGCGGCGACGCCACGGCTGCCGGAGCACGCGCCGGACGCCGACCTGGGCCGGCTGGTGCTGCGCCTCACCGCACTCACCGGCGCACTGGGCCTGGCCTTCCTCCTGGACGACCCCGTCCGCAACACGACCGTGGGGACACCGGTGGGCCGCGCCCGGCGAACCGTCCTGCGCCTGGCCCTCGTTGCCCCGCTCACCTTCCTCTGGTGGGCGACGGCCCTGTTCCTCGTCCCCGCCGCGACCCGTCCCGAAGTCGGTCCGGCCACCCTGGAAGCAGCGGCGATGGCCTGCGCCGCCCTCGCCCTCGCGACGATCGCCGTCCGCTTCACCGAAACCGCGGAGGTGGGCAGAGGCACGGCGATCTGGCTGGGGGTAGCGGCCGGAGTGACACTCCTGGTCCCCAACAGGTGGGGCCTGCTGGGGACACCCCACGACCCCTACTGGGCGGCGACCCAGCTGAGATGGGCGGTGGTGCTGGGCGCGACGGTGACGCTGAGCGCGATATGGACACCGGAGCCTTTGAAGGGGCGCGGGTTCTGCAGCCCGTCCGGCGTTTGAGGACTACGCCCTTCAGGGCCGAAACGGGGGACTGGGGGCGGCAGCCCCGAGGGGCGCCAACCCCACCTCCGGTCACCACCTCCGGTCACGGACTCCGGTCACCACCTCCGGTCACGGACTCGGGTCACGGACTCCGGTCACCACCTCCGCTCACCACTTCCGCTCACCACCTCCGCTTCCGCTCACCACCTTCGGTCACCGACTCCGGTCACCGGACGACGGGTGCTCACGTCTCCGTCCGGTACATCAGATCCGTCTCGTACGTGGTGAACCCCAACCTCTCGTACACAGAGACCGCCGCCTTGTTGTCGGCATCGACGTACAGCATCGCCGTGGGCAGACCCTGCCCCGCGAGATGCCGCAGCCCGATCGTGGTGAGGGCCTTGCCGAGGCCGCCGCCCTGCACACCGGGTGCGACGCCGAGGACGTACACCTCGCCGAGCTGCTCCTCGGCGTGGACCTTCGTCCAGTGGAAGCCGACGAGCCGCTCACCGCGGAAGGCGAGGAAGAAGCCGGCGGGGTCGAACCAGGACTGGGCCTTGCGGTCGTCGAGGTCGCGCTGGGTGAGGGAGCCCTGTTCGGGATGGTGGGCGAAGGAGGCGGCGTTGACGGCGAGCCACGCGGAGTCGTCCTGCCCGGGCACGAACGTGCGGACGGTCACGCCTTCGGGCAGCACCGGCTCGGGCAGCTCCAGGTCGGTCAGCGTCCGCCGCATCTGGCGCAGTTCGCGGAACAGCGACAGGCCCAGGACCTGGGAGAGGTGCCGGGCGGCGGAGTGCCCGCCGTGGGCCCACACGCGAAGCCGCTTGCCGGAGGCGGCGAGCAGGGCGGAGCCGAGCGCCCGCCCGTGCCCGTGACCGCGGTGGGAGGGGTGGACGACCAGCTCGGCGGCGGGCGCCTCGACCGGGTCGGTGTCCTCCAGCTGGGCGTAGCCGACGAGTTCGTCGCCGAGGGTGAGGACCAGGTGGGAGACGCCCTCGCGGGCCCCTCCGCGCAGCTGCAGCCGGCCCTGTTCGGACACCGCCTGCTGGCCGTCCGTCCGGGCGGCCTCCGCGAGCAGGTCGAGGACGGCCTCGATCTGTTCGGGGGTGAGCTCGGAGTGGGTCTCGATGGATCGGGAGCCGGGGATCCGTGCGGTGTCGTCGCTGGTCATGCGTACGAGGGTAAGGGGAGGACGGCGCAAAGTGGCGGCAAAGGAGAGGGCAAAGGGAAACCAGGATGTAACCCTGAACCCCCTGTCGCGCTACGCGCGTTGACTCTAGGCTGCGCCCGAACGGGGCCACTTACCTGTCACTTACCTCAGCCGATTCACAGGGGGGCGCATGCCAGCCACATCCCAGCCGAACCCCGGCCGCAGACGTCGTACGTACCGTCTGCTCGGGACCGCCGCCACGCTCGCCACCGTCGGCGCCCTGGCCGCCGCCCTCCCGGCGGACGCCCACGACGGCAGGCACGGCAAGCCGCTGCCGAGCCGCTACCAGGACGTGCAACTGCTGTCCTTCAACGACCTGCACGGCAACCTGGAGCCCCCGTCGGGTTCCTCCGGCCGGGTCACCGAGCTGCAGGCGGACGGCACGACGAAGACGATCGACGCGGGCGGTGTCGAGTACCTCGCGACCCACCTGCGCGAGGCGCGCAAGGGCAACCCGTACTCGATCACGGCGGCCGGCGGCGACATGGTCGGCGCGTCTCCGCTGATCTCGGGCCTGTTCCACGACGAGCCCACCATCGAGGCGCTGAACAAGCTCGACCTGGACGTCACGAGCGTCGGCAACCACGAGTTCGACGAGGGCGCCAAGGAGCTGGCCCGCCTGCAGAACGGCGGCTGCCACCCGACGGCCGGCTGCTACACCGACAAGAAGTTCCAGGGCGCCGACTTCCCGTACCTGGCGGCGAACGTCCTGGACGAGAAGACGAACAAGCCGATCCTGAAGCCGTACTACGTCTGGAAGAAGAAGGACGTCAAGATCGGCTTCATCGGTGTGACGCTGGAGGACACCCCCGGTGTCGTCTCCGCCGAGGGCGTCAAGGGCCTGAAGTTCAAGGACGAGGTCGAGACGATCAACAAGTACGCCAAGGTGCTGCAGAAGCAGGGCGTGAAGTCGATCGTGGCGCTGATCCACGAGGGCGGCCTGCCGGCCTCGGGCGCGTACAACTACAACTGCGACTCCCCGGGCGCGGGCGCCGGCATCTCCGGCCCGATCGTCGACATCGCGAAGAACATCACGCCGGCGGTGGACGCGCTGGTGACGGGCCACACGCACGCCGCGTACGCCTGCACGATCCCGGACCCCTCGGGCAAGCCGCGCACGGTGACCTCGGCCGCGTCCTTCGGCCGTCTGTACACGGACACCACGCTGACGTACGACCGTTTCACCGGTGACATCGCCCGGACGGCGGTCAAGTCGGCGAACCACGTGGTCACCCGGACCGTCGCCAAGGCGCCCGACATGACCGAGCTGATCAGCAAGTGGAACACCCTGGCGGCCCCGGTCGGCAACCGCGCGATCGGCTACATATCCGCGGACGTCCCCAACACGGGCACCGAGTCCCCGATGGGCGACCTGATCGCGGACGCCCAGCTCTGGTACGGCCGTGCGCTCGACCCGGAGACGGATCTCGCCCTGATGAACCCGGGAGGCGTCCGGGCCGGCCTCACCTATGCGGCCAAGGGCAGTGAGGGCGACGGCGTGGTCACCTACGCCGAGGGCTTCACCGTGCAGCCGTTCTCCAACACGGTGAACCTGCAGAACTTCACCGGCGCCCAGCTGATCCAGGTGCTCAAGGAGCAGGTCAGCGGCACGAACGCGAGCGCGCCGAAGATCCTTCAGCCGTCCGCCAACCTGACGTACACGCTGGATCTGACGAAGAGCGGCGCCGACCGTGTCGTCACGGACTCCATCCGGCTGAACGGCGCGGCGATCGACCCGGCCGCGACCTACCGGGTCTCGACGAACAGCTTCCTCGCGGGCGGCGGCGACGGCTTCACCACCCTGGGCCAGGGCACGAACGACCTCGTCGGCACCGACGACCTGACGGCCCTGCAGCAGTACCTGACGGCCAGCTCCTCGGCCACGGCCCCGATCGCCCCGCCGGTCCCGAACCGGATCACGATCGTCGGCTAGCCGAACCGCGCTTGTTCCGCGGCAGCCCCGCGGCAGCCGAGCAGGAGATCTGCCCGGCTGCCGCAACTCGCCTGCCGCGAAGCGTCCGCCCACTACGATGCCGGGATCGGCCGCGCACAGGGCCGAAGGGGGAGGACGAGATGGAGATCGGGCTTGCGGACGCCCTGAAGGCGCTCCGGGACGAGCTGGCCGAGGCGATGCGGGAGTCCGCCGGGCACCCCGTCCGGCTGCACGTGGAGACGGTCAACCTCGACCTCCAGGTCGCCGTCACCCAGGCCGAGGAGGGCGGCGGCGGGGTCAAGTTCTGGGTAGTGTCGGCCGACGGGAAGGCCTCGCAGACCATCAGCGCCACCCACACGGTGTCGCTCCAGCTGAAGGCCGAGACGACCGACGGCGGACGGGTGCTCACCGGACTCGGCGAGGCGGACGCCGTACTGCTCGCAGACTGACGGCGATGAGCAGGGCCGAGCGCGTCGTCCAGGTCGTCGCCACCGGTTCGGACGGCCGGCCTCGTGCCGTGGCGTCGGGGTTGCTGCTGGTGGGCGATCTGGCGATCACCGCGTCTCACGCGGTGCGAGACCCGGCCGCGCGCTACGAGGTACGGACCGCGCGATCCGCCGGACGGACAGCGGTTCGCCGGGTGGTGGCCCATGCCGGGCGGGACATCGCCCTGCTGGCGCTGGACGCGGACCGCGTCTCACTTCCGCCGATCGGGTTCGCGGACCTGCCCCACGACCTGGGGCGGATCGACGTGCACGCGGTCGGCTTCCCGTGGTTCACGCTGGAAGAGGGCCGGCCGCGCGGCCACCAGATGGACGGCACGATCCAACTCGGGTCGGACCGCACCGATCACCAGATACAGGTGTCCGTCGCCACCAGCGACCCTCCGCCGCGGGGACCGCAGCAGTCGCCGTGGTCCGGATACTCGGGCGCGGGCATCCTCACCGTCCACGAAGGACTGCTGGCCGGGGTCGTCACCAGTCACCGGCCCACCGGCGACCGCAGAAACCTCACCGGTACGGACCTGTGCGACCTGCGGGACCCGGAGTTCGTCGCGCTGCTGAGCGAGCACGGCCTCGAGCCGACGCCCCTCCCCGTGCGGCAGGCGACCGCCGGCGCCCCCGCGATGACCGAGCCCGCGCACTGGATCCCGTCCGCCGTCCGCAGGGTGCTGCGCCGGCAGCTGAACGCCGCGGACGAACTCCCCTACCGCTTCCGTCAGGACCGAAGGCCCCGCCGACTGACCGACGTCCATGTCCGCCAGGTCCTCGACAGCCCGGCGGAACCACCCCAGGAGGGCGCGGAGCCCTCGAGGAACGGCGGAGCCGGCGCCGTACCGGGTGGGCACACGCCACGGGCCGGGCGTTCGCGGCGGCTGGAGGACGTCCTGGACGAGGCGCTCGCCCCCGACGACGGCGGGCATCTGGTCGTCGTGGCCGGGCCGGGGGAGGGGAAGTCCACGCTCCTGCACAGGTGCTGTCTCGATCTGGGGCGCGCGGCCCTCGCGGCGCCGGCCGCGTCCGGACGGCTGGTTCCCCTGCTGGTCACGGCCCCCGCGCTGGCTGAGTTCGAAGACTCCCTGGACAGCGCGGTGGCCATGGCCACAGGCCTGGGCACGCAGGACGGCGCCCTGCCGCGGCTGCCGCCGGGGGCCACCTGGCTCGTGCTGATCGACGCCCTGGACGAGGTGCCCCTCGACCGCCGCAACCGGCTCATCCATCGCCTCACCGACCACGCCCGCGAGGGGGCCGCCGCAGCGTCGGCGCCCCTGCGGATACTGCTCACCACCCGCCGCGACCCCGAGGCCGTCAAGGCGTTCGATGAGTCCGGCTTCCACCAGTACCTCCTCGCCCCCTTCACCCGGCAGCGGTTGCAGCAGTTCGCCCACGCCTGGTTCAAGGACGCGGGCTGCAAGGACCCGGGTTACAAGGACTCGGGCCGCAACGACTCGGGCCGCAACGACTCGGGCCGCCCGGAAGGCGCGGCGCGCTTCCTCGCTCAGGTGGACGCGGCCGGACTGGGCGACCTGCTGCGCAACCCGCTGCTCGCGACCGTCACGGCCCTCGTCTTCGAGAGCGCGCCCGCGTCACCGCTTCCCGACAACCGCTGGGCTCTGTACGAGCAGTGCCGCGTCCAGTTGCTGGCCGCCAAACGCGACCAGACGGACGACCGCTGGCGCCGGCTGACCTTGTCCGCCGAAGGGATCCACCGCGGGCCCGCAGCCGTGGCCCACCTGAGGGCGCACCTCGAAGAGCTGGTGGGCCACCTCGCCCACGCCCAGGTCGCCACGGGCGCGCAGGACCTGCTCCGGGAGGCGCTGCGCTGGTGGGAGGAGACGGCCACCGACGACACAGGCCGCCGCTTCGGCGCGGTCCCACCGCTGGACGGCTGGCGCAACGTCGTGCTCGACGCCCTCCTCGCCACGGGCCTGCTGGTACGGGAGGGGGGGCGGCGTACGGGAGGGGGATGACGTACGGGAGGGGGATGGCGTCGCGTTCCTGCACACGACCTTCGCCGAGCATCTGGCGGCGGAGAAGCTGGTTGCGGGGCTTCCGGAGGACTTCGACCTCGGGCGCGAGGAGTGGCGGGCGGCGCTGCTGGCCGCGTCGGGGCTCACCGAGCATCCGCTGCGGGATCTGTATGTCGCCGCGCTGGTCCACTACTGCCACCGGTATCGCGCGGGTGGGCGGGAGTTGCTGGATCGGCTGTTGGAGGACGGGCGCGGGAACCAGCTGCTGGCGGGGGAGCTGCTGGCGGAGGGGTGTCCGGCGGAGGACGGGCACTGCCGGAGGTTTCTCGGGACGGCCGAGGTGCGCCGCCCGCGCGTCTTCGCCCCCACCTGGCAGCTGCTGGCCCGCATCCGGCATCCCGAGGTGACGGAGTATCTGGCCGAGACGGCACAGCGGGCCGGCGACTGGCGCCGGGTGGCGGCCGGCCGGGCCCTGATCGGCCACGATCCGGCGAGCGCGGCGCGGATTCTGGCGCAGGCCGCCCTGGACCGGTACGTGGACTCCTACGAACTGGTGAAGGCGGCCAGGGTGCTGGCCGACTCGCATCCCGAGCACGAGGCGGAGGCAGCGGCCCTCCTGCTGAGAGCCGTCTGCGATCGGCGCTCCCCCGACCACGTGCGGCGGGAGGCGGCCGAGGCCCTCCTCGGGCTCGGGGAGGAGCATGCGCACGAGGCCGCGATCCGGCTCGGCCGGATCGCGGCCGACCGCTTGAAGGACGGCCCCGAGCGTCTGTCCGCCGCGGGTGCGCTGGCCGAACTCGGCGAGCCGTACCGGCTGATGGCGGCGAGCGCACTGCGAGATCTGATGGCCGTCCCGCTGACGGCGGCGTACCTCCGGCGGAACGCTGCCCGGCTCATGGCCTCGCTCGGCAGGGCATACGTCGGGGAGGCCGCCGACGTCCTGAAAGCCATGGCCGCCGACTCGACCGCCGATCTCTACGGGGACCGGATCCGAGCCGCGATGGAGCTGACCCACCTCGGCTCCGAGGCCGCCGACACGGCCGCCGCGGCGAGTCGCGCGATCATGGACGACGCGACCCTGGACTCCGGTGACCGCGCGTATGCCGGGCGGTACCTGGCGCGGCTCGGCGGGGCCTACGCACAGGAGGCGCGGCGCCGGGCCCAGGACATACTCGAAGCCCACGACAGCAGCAGGGACGCCCGCAGGAACGCGGAGGCGATCCTGGACTGGGCGCCCCGGGAGACGCCGGCCGAGGAGGTGGCGGCCTGGCGAGAGGCGCTGAGGACTGGCGGAGCCCTTCCCGCGGCCCGGCTGCGCGCCGGGATCCGGATGGCCGCGTACGGCGGCTCCGCGGCGGACGAGGCGGCGGATGCCCTGTGCGGCGTCCTGACCGATCCGCGCAGCCACGGATACGAACGGGCCAGGGCCGCGGCGGAGTTGCGAGCACTGGGCGCACCGCACCTGGAGAGGGCGGCCGCGGTGCTCCGGAGCACGCTCGGAGGCGCGAAGGGAGACGCGAAGGGAGACGCGAAGGGAGACGCGAAGGGACGCGGGAAGGGAGGCGCGAAGGAGGGCCGGAACCTTTCTGTCGCCGCGGCTCGCGCGTTGCTCGTCCTCGGTGAACCCGTCCCGCTCGACGCGACACTGCTGCGAGCGCTGATCCTCGACGCGGAGGCCGGGCCGCAGGGCTCGGGACCGGTGATCGAGGCGCTGCGCGGGACCCGCGCCGGTGCCGGTGAGCGTGAGACCGTCCTGGCCTGGATGTGCCGGAGCCTGATGGACCCCGCGGTGGGAGCCAAGGGCCGGCGGGCGGTCGCCGTGACGCTTCACGCGCTCGGTGGGGCCTGGGTGGATCAGGTCGCCGCGGCACTGCGCGCCGGCTCCGGACCGCGCGCCGGCTCCGGACCGCGCGCCGGCTCCGGACCGCGCGCCGACTCCGGACCGCGCGCCGACACCGGACCGCGCGCCGACAGCGGGCGGCCGGGATGGAGCCCGGCGCGCGGCCTGTTGGCGCTCGGCGGCGGCCATGTGCCCACGGAACCAAAGATCCTGTGCCGCCTTGCCCGCGACCCTGCGGCGGACGGAAGAGAAAGGCTCCTGGCCGCCCGCGCCCTGCTCTGCGTCGGCACAGAGCATGTCAACGAGGCCACCCGGGCGCTGCGCGCTGTCGCCACGGCACGCAGGACCGACGCACGAGACCGTCATACCGCGGCGCAGTTGCTCCACGAGCTGGGAGCTGAGCACTGGTCGACCGCCGCCAAGGCTGTGCTGAGGAGCGTTCCCCCTCGGGAGGCTGCCCAGCTGTCCACGTGGGCGGCCATCGTCTACAGCTGCTCCGAGGGCGTGGCAGGCCTTCGCGACGCCTTCGGAGGCCTGTTCCTGTCCTCCCAGGACCGCATCAGGTTGGCCGCACACACGGCGAGCATGGGCGAGAGTCACAAGCCGGCCGCCGCGCGAATGCTGCGGCGCGTCATCGGACGCGGCGGGACGTCCGCCATCGTTCGCAGGGAGGCGGCGGACGTGCTGGCCGGCTTCGGCGACTCCTACGCCCACCAGGCGGTGGCGGCGTTTCGGGCCGTGTGCAGCGGCCCGACGGCGGATCCTGCCGTCCACCTGGAGCTGGCCCTGTTCCTGACAGGTTTCGCGGACCGGTACCGGCCGCTGGCCGTCGAACATCTCGTGGCCGTCGTCACCAACAGGTGGTCCGCCGACGCCGACCGCGGCAGGGCTGCCTCGGCGTTGATCGGTCTCGGCGAGGAGTTCCGTCAGACGGCCGTCGACGCCCTCCGCACGGTGGTCGACGGTGACGACTTCAACACTGCGGCGAAGCAGAGCGCGGAGCGACTCCTCGCCTTCATATGGCCTGTGTGAGTACGCGGTTGGTACGCGGTCGGTTCCCGACCCGCAAGCCCGCCCCGAGGCGTCGGCCGGTCGCGCACAAGGGCTGACGGAACTGCCACGAGGCGGAGCAGCGGGCAGGGGGATGTCAGGAAGCGGTGGGGGTCCAGTCGCCCAGCCAGTCGGCGACCTCCTGGCCGGTGGCCTGGGAGTCGCTCAGCTGGGGTCGGTCGCCGCTCGCGGCCCCGGACCCGGCGCCGGTGTTCTTGTACTCGGCGAACCGGTCGTCCTTCCAGGAGAAGCCGCTCATGTCGGTCCAGGGCGTGGTCTTGATCGCGGCGCTCAGGGTCGTGTTGCGGACGGTGGTCTGCGGGTCGAGGCTCGCGTCACCGCCGGCGTGCCAAGGGCGGCCGAGGTAGAAGCTGCGGTCCGAGACGTCGCCGTTCACCGTGGAGTTGGCGATCAGGATGCCCTTGCGGTTCGCGGCCGTGCTGGGGGCCGTGACATAGCCGGCCGAGGTGCCGTTCCAGCGCTTCTTCAGGGTGATGACGGACTTGTCGATCACCGCGGTGGCGCGGCCGAAGATGAAGTCGGTGTTGCCGACGACGTAGGAGTTGGCGATGTAGACGCGGCCCAGCTTGTCCTTGGACGCGGTGTCCACCAGCAGCGTGTCCTGGTCGCCGCTGACGATGACGCCGTCGAGGAAGATCCGGTCGGCGGAGGTGCGCAGGGCGACCGCCTGGTTGGCGATGTCCTGGTGGGCGGCCTCGTCGAAGTCGTTGGAGATGGTCAGGTTGCGGGCCTGGAAGTCGTCCGCGTCGACGGCGACGCTGGCGCTGCCGCCGGTGCCGTACGTGCCCCCGCCGGGCTTCGGCGTACCCGACGCGTTGTTGTAGACGATCGTGGTGTCCTTGCGGCTGCCGCCGGTGCCCTGGATGGTGACGTGCGGCTTGTTGGCCGGGACCTTGACCAGCTCCCGGTACGTGCCCGGCTTGACCGCGATCACGACGCGCGAGGGGTTGTTCGCCGGTACGGCGTTCACGGCGGCCTGCACGGTCGAGTACTGCCCGCTGCCGTCCTTGGCGACGGTGAGCGTGGTGACGGCGGCAGCCTTCGTGCTCGTGCTCGTGCTGCTCGTCGTGCCGATGGAAGTGCGGGGCCCCACGCCCGACTTGAGGAGGGCAGGCACGTCCGCGGCCTTGTCGAGGGTGTAGCCGTAGTACGTCTTCGGGTCCCAGGCCGCGCCGCTGCCGCCGCTCTCGTTCTTCCCGCTGGTCCCCGAGAACACGTTGCCGCGCTGGACGAGGGTGGCGGTGGCGTCCCGGACGACGGGGTTGGTCATGCCCTGGAAGTAGGAGTTCTCCAGGACCATGTTCGTCTTGCCGCGCGAGTAGTTGCCGTAGGAGGACTTGATGTCCGTCCCCGCCACGTCCTCCAGGAAGTTGTTGTACAGGTGCGCGTGGGCGACGTTGTCCGTGGAGGGGTTGCGCTGCTCGGTCTCGCGGATCCAGTTGTGGTGGATCGTGATGTCGGCGGTGACGTTGTCGGTCCAGCCGATGCCGAACGCCTTGTTCTCCTGACTTAGCTTGTTCCAGGAGACGGTCAGGTAGGTGGTGTCCTTGCGGCTGTCGATGAGCCCGTCGGCCATGTGCCGGATGTCGTTGTGGTCGATCCAGACGTGGTGCGCGCCGTCCATCTGGATGCCGTCGTAGTCGTGTTCCTTGTCGTTCCAGGTGCCCTGGTACGCATCCCGGATGGTCAGGTTCCGGATGATGACGTTGTGGACGCCCTGCCCGAGGAAGAAGCCGCCGCCGACGATCTGCCCGGACGTCCCGGACCCGACGATCGTCTTGTTCGACTGGACCTTGATCTCCTTCCCGACCGGGTTCATGTTGATCGCGGCCGCCACGACGATGACGTACGGCTCGCCGGCGGTCGCGTACTTCTCGAGATCGGCGAGGGTCTTCACGGTGACGGTCTTGCCGTCCCGGCCGCCGTAAGTGCCGTTCTGGCCCAGCGCGTTGACAGAGGCGAAGCCGTCGGCGACGGCGGTCGCCCAGGCGGGCGCGGCGGCGGTCGCGGCCGAGGCGTTCGCTTGCGCGTCCATGCCGAACAGGCCGACGTCCGTGCCGTAGGCGAGGGTGCCGGCGGCGGTGAGGGCGAGGGGGACACCGACGGCCAGCGCCCGCTTGCTTCTCCGATGACGAGGCTTGGCGGACGACTCGGGCGACGTGCGGCGGTGGTCGCTCATGCGGCGAACCTTTCCGTGCGGGGGGTTTGACTGCCCGTGAGTCGCCACCCCGTACGGAAAGGTTGCCGGTGTTCAGCAGTTCAGCTGCGTCCGTCCCGGCTGACCGCGACACGGAGGACGTCCCCCAGCGATTCCACCGCCCTGGTGAGCGCGAAGCGCACCGCTCGCTCGCCCGCCCCGGGATCGGCGAGCACGGCTCTGGCACCGCCGAGTACGTGTTCCGCCGAGGCGAGTTGAGCGGTTTCGACGTTGTCGGCGAGGAGGGAGAGACGGCTGTGGTCGTCGTCGGTGTCGAGGTAGCAGGGCTTGCCGTCGAGGCCGGTCCAGGGCAGGAGACGGAAGCCGCTCACGCGGAGGCCTCCTCTTCCCTGCGCCTCTCGAGCTCGTAGAGCTCTTGGACCCTTTCGAAGCTGAGGAGATGCGGGACCCGCTGCGGCCGCGGCGCGTCGACGGGGGTTGTCGGCAGCAGGCCCTGGCTGGGTGGTTCGGACTGGACGTCATGGTGCGGGTGCGGGTGCGGGTGCGGGTGCGGGTGCCGGGCGGGCGGCAGGATTCGCGCAAGTGTGCGCAGTAGCGACTCGCGAAAACCCGCGATACGTTCCCTCATGCTGGCGGTCCTTCTGAGTACGTCGGCCACGCCCCCGGGTCGAGTGCAGTCGACCGCGGGGGTTTCTGTCGTCTGCCGTGGCATTGGCCTGACGAGCGGTGATTACCGTTCGTGCCCTGATCGTCACAGCCGCGACGTACTCTGCGGAAGAGGTTCGGTGTTGCCTGGAGCGCCAGGCAACGGGGAGGGGTGACATGGCCGAAGTGGTTGACGGAGAACGGGAGTCGGGCCGGGCCGTACTGGGCCGAACGCTGAAGTTCCTCCGCGAGAAGGCGGGCAAGTCGCTGGGCCAGCTGGCCGACGACACCGGCTACGACAAGAGCTATCTGAGCCGCCTGGAGTCGGGCGAGCGACTGTCCAAGGTGACCGTCATGGAGGACCTGGACGGGTACTTCGGTGCCGGTGACCTGCTGGTTCGGCACTGGCATGCGGCGCGGTTGGATGCGTTCATGGACCAGTTCAAGAGGTTCATGGAGCTCGAGACGACTGCGCGGATCATGTGGAAGTTCGCGCTGGGTGTGCCTGGGCTTTTGCAGACCGAGGACTTCGCCAGGGAGGTGTTGTCTGGGCTCCAGACAACACCCGAGGACGACGAGTGGGTAGAGGAACAGGTTGCGGCTCGCATCGGACGGCAGTACCTGCTGCGGCAGAAGCCGGAACCCAACGTCCGCATCGTCATGGACGAGTTCGCGTTCCGGCGTCCCGCTGCCCTTCCGAAGACCTGGGAGGACCAGCTGCTCCGCATCGAGACCGTCGCGATGTGGCCGAACGTGACACTTCAGGTGCTGCCCTTCGCCGCCGGGGTACACCACCACATGCAGGGATCGCTGACGATGCTGTGGCAGAAGGACGGGAGCGGTGTTGCCTACACGGAAGGCAACACCGGGGGCGAGCTGACCGAGGAACCGGAGAGCGTCCTACGGCACCGGTTGTCCTACGATCGGCTCCGGGACCTGGCGTTGTCCCCGGCGGACTCGCTCGCGTTCCTCAGGGACGTACTGGAGGAGCACAGATCATGAAGCACACCCCCGATCTCAGCGTCGCCATTTGGCGCAAGTCGAGCTACAGCGCCGGTGGAGACAACAACTGCGTCGAGGTCGCCGACGGCTACCCCGGCATAGTCCCCGTCCGGGACAGCAAGGTCCCGGCCGTGCGCCCGCTGGTCTTCTCGGCGGAGGCCTGGTCGGCGTTCGTGAGCGATGCACGGGAGACGGTGTGACCCCTGATCTCAGCACCGCTGTGTGGCGCAAGTCGTCCTACAGCGCCGGTGGAGACAACAACTGCGTCGAGGTCGCCGACGGCTACCCCGGCATAGTCCCCGTCCGGGACAGCAAGACCCCGACGGCCCGCCCGCTGGTCTTTTCGGGCCCGTCCTGGTCCCGGTTCATGGCAGCGGTCAAGGGGGAGGCCGGTCCGCGCACATTCGGGTGACATATGCCGGAAGTGCTGATGTTCGAGGCGTCGCCGCCAACACGCTGGACCTCGTGACCACGACACGAACGACTGATCCACGGAGTGCGAGGCGGCTATGGTCGTAGACACAGAGTGTCGAAGGAGGACATCGAGCATGGTTGCCCACGCTGCAGAATCCGATTCGGCCGTCCCCTCCATGCCCGAGCGGACGCCGATGGCGCTGCGCAGGGCCATCGCTGAAGACGCCCCCGGCCTTCTCCCCGACTTCGACGCGCACTGGAAGCGGGCGATCGGTGACACGTACGACGTTGGTCCCGTGTCCGCGTTCCTGGCCCGCTGGTGGTGCGAATACGCAATTGCACGTGATCCGAAGCTCGACGCTCATGTGACCGAACTTCAGCACCGTGCGGCAGAGGCGACCGACATCGCTGAGGCGAAGGCTCTCCTCGAAGAGGTGGCGAAGATTCGCTACAGCGTGCGGGATTTGGAGCCTGGCGAGTGACCGACGAGTTCATGGGGCCGCCCTGGCAGATGGACTGGCGGCTCGATGCTCTCGCCAGCCGTGATGCACTGCCGGAGCGTGTACGGAAGATGGTCGACGAAGTTCGCGCCGAGCTGGTCATCGCGAAGGACCCGTATTTCCGCGGGATCGACACCGATCGCGACCTCCCGGAGACCATGTACGTCGAGCCGGTACGGTCCAGCGATCCCAAGGGACCGCGCATCGTGTATTTCGACAACCACTATGGCTGGCTGGTCTACACCTTCGTTCCACGCTCTGCGGATCCGCAGATCCTGGTGATGGAGGTCTTCTGGCAGGTTTACGAACTTCCTAAGGAACCTCCGGCGGAGGAGTAGGCGCCCCCGGCAGTCGTACCGTCGCCACCGTGCCGCCGCCCTCCGCGCGGGCCAGGGTGATCTCGCCGCCTGCCTGCTGCACCGTCCGCGCGACGATCGACAGGCCCAGGCCCGAGCCCGGTAGGGCCCGCGCGCTGGGGCTGCGCCAGAAGCGGTCGAAGACGTGCGGTAGTTCCTCGGTGGGGATGCCGGGGCCGTGGTCGCGGACGGTCAGGATGCCGCTGCCGAGCTCCACCTCGATCGTGCCGCCCTCGGGGCTGAACTTCACGGCGTTGTCGAGGATGTTCACGACCGCCCGCTCCAGGGCGGAGGGCTCCGCCCGGACGTACCAGGGCTGCAGGTCGGCGGTGATGGTGAGCTCCGGGCCGCGGAGCCGTGCCCGGCGCAGGGCGGACTCGACCGTGTCCTCCAGTGAGACCACCTGCACGCGTTCGCCGCGCTGGCCTTCCGAGCGGGAGAGTTCCTGCAGGTCGCCTATGAGGGCCGCCAGCTCCGTCATCTGCGCCTTCACGGAGGCGAGCAGCGCCTTGCGGTCCGCCTCGGGGATCGGACGGCCCGTCTCCTCGCTGCGGGTGAGGAGCTCGATGTTGGTGCGCAGGGAGGTGAGCGGAGTGCGTAGCTCGTGCCCGGCGTCCGCGATCAACTGCTGTTGCAGCTCACGGGAGTTGGCGAGGGAGGCGGTCATCGAGTTGAAGGACCGGGAGAGCCGGGCCACCTCGTCGTCGCTGTCGTCCTCGACGGGGATGCGGACGCTCAGGTCTTCGGTGCGGGCGACGTGCTCCACGGCTTCCGTGAGCTTGTCGACCGGTCGCAGACCCGCACGGGCGACTGCCAGACCGGCAGCTCCCGCGCCGAGGACGCCGATGCCGGAAACGAGGAGAAGGATGAGGGCCAGGTCATTGAGGGTTTTCTGGGTCTCCTTGAGGGAGACGCCGAGGACCAGCGCGTAGTCGGGGTAGAGCTGGGTGGCGGGTCCGAACCCCACCAGGAGGGGAGTGGTCCGTACGCGCACGTCGTTGCCGTCGGTGTCGGTGGTGTTGTGGAAGGTGTTCACACCGGGGGAGGGGTTTGCCGCCACGCTCCTGTCCCGCGCCGTGGCGTTGACCGTTCCCGCAGAATCGCTGAACACGCAGACGGTGCCGTCCGACTTCACCACCTGCACGTAGTAGTCCCTGGGGCGCATGCTGCCGGACGAATCACTCGCGTCCTTCGGACAGGCGGCCAGCAGGGCCGAGATCTCTTCCTGGTTCAGCCGCACGTTGGCACCGTCGAGCTGGTTGTCCACCTGGTCGTACAGCTTCCCCTGCACGATGAACCAGCACGTCACCGAGACCGCCGCCACCGCGAAAGCCACAGCGGCAGCGACCAGCATCGAGAGCCGGGCCCGAATGGGAAGGGTCCGCAGCCGTCGTAGGACCTTGTTCACTCCGCGCCGCCCTGTCGCAGGACATAACCCACGCCTCGCACGGTGTGCACGAGACGCGGCTCGCCTCCCGCTTCCGTCTTGCGCCGCAGGTACATCACGTACACGTCCAGCGAGTTGGACGACGGCTCGAAGTCGAAGCCCCAGACCGCCTTCAGGATCTGCTCCCGGGTGAGGACCTGACGCGGGTGCGCCATGAACATCTCCAGGAGCGTGAACTCGGTGCGGGTCAGTTCGACCGCGCGCCCGCCCCGCGTCACTTCCCGCGTCGCGAGGTCCATGCGCAGGTCGCCGAAGGTGAGGGCCTCGTCCTCCTCGACCGCGCCCGCGCCGGCCGCCGCCGCGTAGGAGCTGCGGCGGAGCAACGCCCGCACGCGGGCGAACAGCTCGTCGAGTTCGAACGGCTTGACCAGGTAGTCGTCCGCGCCGGCGTCCAGTCCCGTGACGCGGTCGCCGACCGTGTCGCGGGCCGTCAGCATCAGGATGGGGGTGGTGTCGCCCGCGCCGCGGATGCGGCGGGCCGCGGTGAGGCCGTCCATGCGGGGCATCTGGATGTCGAGGACCACCAGGTCGGGGCGGTAGGCCGTCGCCTTGTCCAGGGCGTCGGCGCCGTCGACCGCGACCTCCGTGTCGTAGCCCTCGAAGGCGAGGCTGCGCTGGAGTGCTTCGCGCACCGCCGGCTCGTCGTCGACGATCAGGATGCGCTGGGTGTCACGGTCGCCTTCGGCGGGGCTCATGGGCGTGGATTCCTCGGGTGCGGTGGGACGACGGGAGGCTGGACCTGCTGATCGTGCTGAGTGGCTTCAGCCTCGCACGGTTCCCGGTGTGCGCGTAAAGACCGGGTTGGGGTGAGATCAGCCGTGCAGCGCCGCGAGCCGGTTCAGCTGAACCTTGCGCAGGTGCGGGCGGGCGGGCGTGGTGCGCAGGCCCATCAGCTGCGGTGCCGTGAGCTGCGGGGCCGCCACCTCCGGCGCGCGGGTCGGCGCGACCGGCGGGTGCAGCTCGTACGCCACGTCGAGGGCCAGGCCGAGGTCGGCCGCACCGAAACCGGTCACCGTGTGCGAAACCTGCTTGATCTGCTTGATCTGCTGGATCATGACGTACTCCCTGACTGGGTGGTGGGTGGTCAGCTGTCGGAGCCGCCGGCCCGCAGCGTGGCGAGGTCTGACTTGACGGTGTTGATCGGGATGGCGAAGCCGAGGCCGACGCTGCCGGCGTCGGAGGAGGACGAGTCCGCCGCGGCGGAGTACATCGCGGAGTTGATGCCGACGATGTTGCCGCTGGCGTCGATGAGCGCGCCGCCGGAGTTGCCGGGGTTGAGGGAGGCGTCCGTCTGGAGCGCCTTGTACGTCGTCGTGGACGTGCCCGTGTCGCCGTTGAACTGCTGGCCGCCGAACTGGAACGGCCAGTTGCCGTCGCCGCCGCCCTGCTGCTGGCCCTGGCTCTCGTCGGTCGAGACGGTCACGTCCCGGCTCAGCGCGGAGATGATGCCGCTGGTGACGGTGCCGGTCAGGCCCTCGGGGGAGCCGATCGCCACGACCGTGTCGCCGACCTTGACGCCGTCGGAGTTCCCGAGGGTCGCCGCCTTCAGGCCGGAGGCGTTCTCCAGCTTGATCAGCGCGAGGTCCTTCTTGCTGTCGGTGCCGACGACCTTCGCGGTGTACGACTTGCCGTCGCTGGTCGTCACCTTGATCGAGTTCGCGCCCGAGATGACGTGGTTGTTGGTGACGACCTCGCCGCCGCTGGTGATGATCACACCGGAGCCGGTGGACGTTCCGTTGCTGAGCGTGGCGCTGACCTCGACGACGCTCGGGCTGACCGCCGCCGCGATGGTCGCCACGTCACCCGTCTTGCTGGAGGGCACCACGTTGGTGGTGGTGGACGAGGAGACCACCTCGTCCTTGCCGGTCAGCTCCTGGATGCCGTAGGCCGTGCCGCCGCCTATGGCCGCCGCGACGATCGCCACGGCGGCGAGCAGCGCGAGCGGACCGCGGGTGCGCTTCCTGCGCGGGGCGGGTTCGGCGGCGACCGGGATCTGGTGAGCGGTTCCGCCGCCGTGGCCGCCGTAGCCGCCGTGGTTGCCGTGGCCGCCATGGCCGTCGCCCTCGACGGGCTGGTACGCCGGCGGAGGCGGCCACTCCGGGTTCACCGGAGAAGCGTTCGCGCCCTCGTACGGGGCCTGGTACGGGTTCTCGAAGTTCTCGTACTCGCCGCTGCGGCGGATGCTCTCGGTCATGGAAGGAAGCTTGTCGCTCAACCATGAGAGCTTCCTGAGTGCTCCCTGAGAACGCCGCCAGAAGCTCGTTCGTCCGAAATAAAGACGGCCCCGCGCGGCTGCGCAGGCCTCTCAGACAAGCCTCATAAAGCCTGGCCGCAGGCCGTCGGAGGCTACTGACAGCCGCAGGACCTGCGGACCACCAGCCGCGACGGGAACACCTTCAGCCGCTCGCGCCGCGAGCCCACGACCCGCAGCCCGTCGTCCAGGACGAGGTCGACCGCCGCGCGGGCCATCGCCGAGCGGTCCGATGCAATCGTTGTCATGGGCGGGTCAGCGAGGCCGGCTTCCTTGATGTCGTCGAAGCCGATGACCGCCAGCTCGCCCGGCACGTCGATGCGCAGTTCGCGCGCCGCGCGCAGCATGCCGATCGCCTGGTCGTCGGTGGAGCAGAAGATCGCGGGCGGGCGCTGGGGCCCGGCGAGGATCTTCAGGGCGACCTGGTAGGCGTCGTAGCGGTTGTACGGCGCCTCGAAGAGGCGGCCCTCCGTGCTCAGCCCGGCCTCGTCCATCGCGCGCCGCCAGCCCTCGACGTGGTCGGAGACGGGGTCGCCGACCGCAGGGGTCTCGGCGGTGCCGCCGACACAGGCCACGTAGTCGTGGCCGTGCTCCAGGAGGTGGCGGACGGCGAGCTGGGCGCCGCCCAGGTCGTCGGTGACGACGGCGACGTCGTCGATCGCCTCGGGGCGTTCGTGCAGCAGCACCACGCGGGCGTCCCACGCGTCGATCTCGGCGGCCGCCTGGTCGTTCAGGGCGTGGCTGACGAGGATGAGGCCCGAGACGCGCATGCCGAGGAACGCCCGCAGATAGTGGACCTCGCGCTCGGCGACGTAGTCGGTGTTGCCGACCAGCACCATCTTTCCGCGCTCGGAGGCGGCCTGCTCGACCGCGTGCGCCATCTCCCCGAAGAACGGCTGACGGGCGTCCGGGATGATCAGGCCTATGAGGTCGGTGCGCCGGGACGCCATCGCCTGGGCGACCCGGTCGGGCCGGTACCCCAGCTCCTTGATGGCGGCGAGGACACGCTCGCGCGTGGCCGGGGCGACCGGCCGGGGTCCGTTGTTGATGACATAACTGACGACGGCGGTGGAAGTCCCCGCCAGCCGCGCCACATCATCCCGAGTCACCTTGGCCACGCGCGGAGTCTACGCGGATGGACCCGCCCTGGGCAGGGCATACGGAAGCTTCCTGTGCGGGAGCAATGCCCTTCCTGAGCGGGCGCTCGGGCCTACCGACGGGTACTACGCCTCCGCTGAGACCTCTTCGGCGTCCAGGGCGGTCGCGTTGTCCGCATCCTCCGCGTTTGACCGGTCCGACCGGTCCGACTTGGCCTTCGCGTCGTCCGTGGCCCGCTCCCCCTTCTCAGGGGTAACGAATCGATAACCCACGTTCCGCACGGTGCCGATCAGCGACTCGTGCTCCGGGCCGAGCTTCGCGCGCAGACGTCGTACGTGGACGTCGACCGTGCGGGTGCCGCCGAAGTAGTCGTAGCCCCAGACCTCCTGGAGCAACTGTGCACGTGTGAACACCCGGCCCGGGTGCTGGGCCAGGTACTTCAGCAGCTCGAACTCCTTGAAGGTGAGGTCGAGGACCCGGCCCTTCAGTTTCGCGCTGTACGTCGCCTCGTCGACCGACAGGTCGCCGTTGCGGATCTCCATCGGGGAGTCGTCGTTGACGATCTGCTGCCGGCCCATGGCCAGTCGCAGCCGCGCCTCGACCTCGGCCGGACCGGCGGTGTCGAGGAGGACGTCGTCGATGCCCCAGTCGGCGGTGACGGCGGCGAGGCCGCCCTCGGTGACGACGAGGATGAGCGGACAGCCGGGGCCCGTGGAGCGCAGCAGCTGGCACAGGCTGCGGACCTGGGGCAGGTCACGGCGTCCGTCGATGAGGATGACGTCGGCGCCTGGGGTGTCGACGAGGGCGGGGCCCTCCGCCGGAGCCACTCGCACGTTGTGCAGGAGCAGGCCGAGAGCGGGGAGCACCTCCGTCGACGGCTGGAGAGCGTTGGTCAGGAGCAGCAGAGAACTCATACGTCTGGTTCCTCCTCGGTCCCTGCGAGGACGTGGGCACTGCGGCACTGCACTAGGTCTGCGCTGCGTTCCCGGGGAGGCCGTACACCCGCGTCCACCTGGCATTTCCCACCCGGTCGCCGCTTTGTATACAACGCTTCCGAAAGCACAAAAGGACCCGGGGGCTACGCTGCCCGAGTCCTCTGTCCAGCAGAATAGCCCACATGAGCAGCAGTCCGGCAGGTCATGTGGCACGTTCCACCGTTCGTCCGAATTCCGAGACGGGCACGCGCACCCCATTGCGGACGTTTCTGCCCACCGGCGACGGGATTTCCATCGATTCCGTATACGAACCGGGTGAGGTCGTATACGACACCTCCGCGCCACCCACCGGTCATCCCGCGTTCGTGATCGCCCACGGGTTCACGGGCGACGTGGACCGCCCGCATGTGCGGCGCGTGGCGTCCGCCTTCGCCCGCCACGGGGCCGTCGTCACCTTCTCCTTCCGCGGGCACGGCCGCTCCGGCGGGCATTCCACCGTCGGCGACCGCGAGGTGCTCGACCTCGACGCCGCCGTGCGGTGGGCGCGCTCGCTCGGGCACGCGCGCGTGGCGACGGTCGGCTTCTCGATGGGCGGCTCGGTGGTCCTGCGGCACGCGGCGCTGCACGCGGGGACGGTGGACGCCGTCGTCTCCGTGAGCTCCCCCGCCCGCTGGTACTACCGCGGCACCGCCCCCATGCGACGCCTGCACTGGCTGGTCACCCGTCCCGAGGGCCGCCTGGTCGGCCGCTACGGCTTCCGCACCCGGATCCACCGCCGCGACTGGGACCCCGTACCGCTCTCTCCGGTCGAGGCGGTCCCGAAGATCGCCCCCACCCCGTTGCTGATCGTGCACGGCGACCAGGACGGCTACTTCCCCCTCGATCATCCCCGGATGCTCGCCGAGGCCGCCGGTGACCACGGCGAACTCTGGCTGGAGTCCGGCATGGGCCACGCCGAGCACGCGGCCGACGACGGCCTGCTGGCCCGGATCGGGGACTGGGCGGTCACGCGGGCGGGCTAGCCTGACCGTGTACACAGCCGATTGATTGAGGAACGAGATGCCCAAGGTCACGGTGCGCTACTGGGCGGCCGCCAAGGCCGCGGCCGGGGTCGCCGAGGAGCCGTTCGACGCCGACACCCTCGCCGAGGCCCTCGACGCCGCGCGTGCGCGACACCCCGGCGAACTCGTGCGTGTCCTGCAGCGATGCTCGTTCCTCGTCGACGGTGACCCCGTGGGCACCCGCGAACATGAGACGGTACGGCTGGCCGAAGGCGGCACGGTCGAGGTGCTCCCGCCGTTCGCAGGAGGGTGACGATGACCGACCAGCAGCCGTATCAGCCATACCAGCCGCATCAGCCGCATCAGGGGTACCAGCCACAACAGGGCTACCAGGGCTACGACGAGCAGGAGTGGCCCGGCCAGCAGCAGGGGCAGCAGGGGCAGGGCTACGACGACCCGAACCCGCAGGCTCACCTCCAGTACACGCAGCAGTGGCAGGGCGAGACCTGGGAGACGAGCGTCCAGCCGTCGGTCACCGCGGCCGACCCGGAGCGGACGGCCTACCTGCCGCCCCAGACGGGCGAGGCCCCGGCCTACGGCGACCCGCAGTCCGCGTACGGCGACTACGCCCACGGCTACGCGCCCGACGGCAACTGGCAGCAGCAGGCACCCGCTCAGGCACAGCAGCCGCAGGCCTACACACCCCCCGCACCGGCCCAGGCGCCCGCGCCGACACCGGCCCCGGCACCCGTACAAGCACACGCACACGCACAGCCTCAGGCGCCCGCGGCCGGAGCCACCGCCGCGACCTACGGGCCCGCCACCCTCGCCGGCAACGCCCGCATCACCGACGCCCAGCGGGCCCGCCTGGAGGGCCGTTCGCCGATCATCGAGCCGGGGATGCAGCCCGCCGCGCTCACCGCGCTCCTCGGGCTCCTCCTCTCCGGCACGGCGGCGATCGGCTCGTACGCGCTTCTCGTCCCGCTCGTCGTGCTGCAGGCCGTCACGGCGGCGGGCTGGTTCCGGCTGAACGGCATGTGGCCGGCCCGGCAGGGCATCGCGCTGGCCTTCCTGGGCGCGCTGGTCTCGGACGTCGCGCTCCTCGCGGCCGGCCGCGAGAACGCGCCCGCCGCGATCCTCGGCTCCCTCGGCGTCTGGGTGCTGCTCTGCCTCGTCCTCCAGCTGCGCTCGCACGCCGACCCCGACGAGCGCATGTACGGCCTGATGGCGACCGTCGCCTCCTCGGCGCTCGCCATCCTCGCCACCGGGCACCTCGGCGCCGAGCCGGACGCGGTGACGGTCGGCGCGGCCGCGGTCGCGGTGGCCGTCCTGGCGCGGGCGCTGCCGCTGCCCACCCCGGCCTCCGTCGTCGTGGCCCTGCTCGCCGCGGCGGGCGCGGGCATCGCGGTCGGGGAGATGACCGGGCTGGGCGCGAAGGGCGCGCTGCTCGGCGCGGGCGCGGCGGTCTGCGCGCTCATCGGCCACCGGGTCGCGAGCTACGACTACCCCTCCCGCTTCGTCCACTTCACGGCGGGCGTGGCCCTGCCGCTGGCCGCGGCGGCGCCGGCGGTGTACGTGCTGGGGCGGGCGCTGGCGTAAGGAGGTAAGAGGCGGTAAGGGTCTGTCACAGGTGATCGACAATTCGGTGGACGCCCTTCCGCGGCGGGTTACCTTGAACCCTCGTCAGTGATGTCAGGTGTCAGGGGGAACCACCGCATGCGTGCGCTTCGAATACTGCTGGTCGTCGTCGTGATCCTGGGCGGCCTGTTCGTGCTCGCGGACCGGCTGGCCGTGAACTTCGCGGAGAGCGAGGCGGCCGACAAGCTGAAGGCCAACGAGGGCCTCGCCACCACCCCGGACGTCTCCATCAAGGGCTTCCCGTTCCTCACCCAGGTCGTCGGCGGCTCGCTGGACGACGTCGAGGTCGGCATCAAGGACTACGAGGCCGCCACCGGCACCAGCGGCCAGACGATCCGCATCGACGACCTCCAGGCCGACATGAAGGGCGTCGACTTCTCCGGCGACTACAGCTCCGCCACCGCGGCCAGCGCCACCGGCACCGCGTCCATCACCTACGCCGAGCTGCTGAAGACGGCGAAGTCCGAGCCGACGCAGGTGGTGCAGGGCGTCACCGCCAACGTCATCGGCCTCTCCGACGGCGGCAACGGCAAGATCAAGGTCGCCGTCGAGGCCACCGTCCTCGGCACCAAGCTGCCGCAGCCCGTGTACGTCCTCAGCACGGTCACCGTCTCGGGCGACACCGTTCGGGTGCACGCCGACTCGCTGCCCAGCTTCGGCGGGGTCCGGGCCGCCGAGAACGAGGTGCGCTCGATCACCGACTTCGAGCAGAAGATCGACGACCTGCCCGGCGGGATCAAGCTCGACAAGGTCGTGGCCGCGAAGAACGGTGTGGAGATCTCGGTGAAGGGTTCGAACGTCAGGCTGGCCGGGTAAGGCTGATCCTTGGCCAACCCTTTGGTGGACAGCAGATGTCCGACAGGCGAGACGCCGCCGTCCGCACCGTAGATGTGATGACGGATACAAGCGCCCGGAAGCCGCGCACCGACGGCCCGGGCGCTTTGCGTGTCCCAACATGCGGACGATCGCATCTCACCATTCGGAGTGCTGGTGACACGCCCGCCTGTCCGTCCCTACGATCGAGGACATGATGCAGCGACAGGCGGATCTCACGAAGCGGCGGGCAGTAGACCTGTGCCGCGTCGCCGCCATGCTCTGTCGCCCCTTCTGAGCGGAAGCGCCGCCGGCCTTCCGCGCCTCCCGGCGCCCTCACCCGAGGGCATCCGTGCGCCGGCCGCCGGCGAGACCCGGTCGCGCACCCCCTTTCTTGCACACCCCCGCCGCAACTGCCCCGGAGGAGAACGAGCATGAGCCGCAGCGACGTCCTGGTCGACGCCGACTGGGTCGAGGCCAACCTCGACAACGCCGACATCGCCATCGTCGAGGTCGACGAGGACACGTCCGCGTACGAGAAGAACCACATCCGGAACGCCATCCGGATCGACTGGACCAAGGACCTGCAGGACCCGGTCCGCCGTGACTTCATCGACCAGGAGGGCTTCGAGAAGCTCCTGTCGGCGAAGGGCATCGCCAACGACACGCTGGTGATCCTGTACGGCGGCAACAACAACTGGTTCGCGTCCTACGCCTACTGGTACTTCAAGCTGTACGGCCACGAGAACGTCAAGCTTCTCGACGGTGGCCGCAAGAAGTGGGAGCTGGACGCCCGCGAGCTGGTCGAGGAGGTGCCCGAGCGCGCCGAGACCTCCTACCAGGCCAAGCCGCAGGACAAGTCCATCCGCGCCTTCCGCGACGACGTCGTGGCGGCCATCGGTTCGCAGAACCTGGTCGACGTGCGGTCGCCCGACGAGTTCAGCGGCAAGCTGCTCGCGCCGGCCCACCTCCCGCAGGAGCAGTCGCAGCGTCCGGGCCACGTCCCGTCCGCCCGCAACATCCCGTGGTCGAAGAACGCCAACGACGACGGCACCTTCAAGTCGGACGACGAGCTCAAGGAGCTCTACGCCGACGAGCAGGTCGACCTGGCCAAGGATACGATCGCGTACTGCCGCATCGGCGAGCGCTCGGCCCTGACCTGGTTCGTGCTGCACGAGCTGCTGGGCGTGGAGAACGTCAAGAACTACGACGGCTCCTGGACCGAGTACGGCTCCCTGGTCGGCGTCCCGATCGAGCTCGGCGCCAACAAGTAAGACCGCCCCTTTCAACGACCTCTGGAGAAGCACATGTGTGGAGCGAAGGCCGGCGGCCCCGACGCCTCGACGATCAAGCCCGGTGAGACCACGATCCAGGGCCAGGTGACCCGCGACGGCGAGCCGGTGGTGGGCTACGTCCGCCTCCTGGACTCGACCGGCGAGTTCACCGCGGAGGTCCCCACCTCCGCCACCGGACAGTTCCGCTTCTACGCGGCCGAGGGCACCTGGACCGTCCGCGCCCTCGTTCCCGGCGCCACCGCCGACCGCACGGTCGTCGCCCAGCAGGGCGGCCTCGCGGAGGTCGCGATCGCGGTCTGAGCACGACGGAAGGGCCGTACCCCATGGGTGGACACCCGGGGTGCGGCCCTTCCGGCCTGTCCAGGCCTACCCTGAAGGTATGTACGCCCGCCGTCGGCACGTCTACTTCGCCATGATGGGGACCTGCATCGGGTTGTTCGTCCTGGCGTGGGGAGTCGTGCGCATCTGGTCGATCCCCGTGGCCGTCGGGATGTGTGTGGTGGCCATGGTCATTCCGCCGCTCGCCGCGATGGTCGCCAACCGGCGAGGCCCCGAGGACCGCTGGTGGGACGACCCCTCGGGCGACCCGAAGTCCGACGAGTGGTGGGACGAGCTGGACGGCAAGAGACGCCGCCCCCAGGACAGGCCCTAGTGCAGGACAGGCCTTAGTAACAGGACAGGCCTTAGTAGACGAGGGCCTGCGTGTCGTCTCCCAGCGCCTCCTGTACGAACACCTGTGCGCCCGCGATCCGTACGCCCTCGAGGACGTCCTTCTCCGTGATGTCCCGGCGGGCCGCGCACTGGGTGCACAGGGTGAGGCGGCCGCCCGCGAGGATCGAGTCGATCAGGTCGGGCAGCGGGGCCGCGTGCGGCAGCTCGAACTCGGCGGCCCGGCCCGGCAGCGCGAACCAGGAGGACTCCCCGGTCAGCCACAGGGAGACCTCGACCCCGCTGGCCACGGCCACCGCCGCGACCGTGAACGCCTGAGAGCACCGCTCGGGGGCATCGGCCCCCGCCGTCACCTTGATCACGAGCTTCTTCGACATGACTGAATCGTAATCAACTCCCTTACAACTGCCGGTGTTGACCATGGGTGTCCTCTGGAGCGCGTTGCGGAACGCGCTCTTCACACTTCTGAGGGGGATGTTGTGGAAGGTCCGGAAAGGGTCGAAGAGGCTGAACCGTCCAGCCCTCGCCCCGGTCCCCGCCCCCGTGGCCGTACGACGCTGATGATCGCCGGGGCCGCCGTGCTCGGCATCGTCGCCGGCGCCTGCACCGGTTACCTGATCCAGGCCGACCGGGCGCCCACCGCTCTGCCGCCGCTCTCCCAGCCCGTCGTCGGACAGGCCAAGGGCGAGGTCGAGCCGCTGTCGGCGGCGCAGGACCGCCGACGACGAGTTCCGCCGCGCGGCCACCTCCGCGTGGCGGGTGGGGGACTTGTACGTCAAGATCCAGCTCGTGCAGTTCCGCCAGGAGAGCAAGCCGGCGGCGGCCGACTGGGCCGAGAGCGGCCGTGACTGGGCCGGCGGGCAGGACGACACCCGCAGTTGGCCCGTCCCCGGCACGGGGGACGGCAACGGGATGGCGTACGTGCACGACACAGCGGAGAGCGTGGCAGGCCGGGTCGGGCTGTACACGGCCGAGGCCCCGGACGTCGCGCCTACGTCTACAACGAGGTGAAGCCGTACGGCGCGGAGCACCTCCGGCAGGCCTACCTGCGCGCCGGCGACGTCATCGCCGTCGTCCTGCAGTCCCGCCAGGGCACTGCGGCGGCCGTCCCCTTCCAGCAGACGGTCGCCCTGCAGAGCCAGCTGCTGGACTGACCCCCGCCCCCCACCGTGAGGGCGTACCTGACAAGGAGGGCCGGACCCCGGCCGCGTAAGCTGGGGTCCGGCCTTGTTGTCCGTACGGAACCGACACGCTCATCCGAGGAGCACCCCGTGGAGATCTTCTTCGAAACCCTGCTGGTCCTGGTCTGCGTCGGTGTCCTCGCCTTCGCGGGTCTGACCGTGAAGAAGCTGTACCAGGGCCAGCGCTGATCCACCCGAGGAACTGCCACTCATGATCGAGATTCCGTCCGACCTCCACAAGGACCTCGTCCCCCTCGCCTTTCTGCTGGGCGCCTGGGCGGGCGCGGGCGTGCATGACTTCCCCGGTTCGGAGAAGTGCAACTTCGGGCAGGAGGTCACCTTCGGTCACGACGGCCGGGACTTCCTGGAGTACCACTCCCACACCTGGGTCCTGGACAACGACGGCAACAAGGTCCGGCCCCTGGAGTCGGAGTCCGGCTTCTGGCGCATCGACGCCGACCGCAAGGTCGAGGTGACCATGGTCCGCGACGACGGCGTGGTCGAGATCTGGTACGGCGACCTGGCCGCCAAGAAGCCGCAGATCGACCTGGTCACGGACGCGGTGGCCCGCACGGCCGCCTCCGGCCCCTACACCGGCGGCAAGCGTCTGTACGGCTACGTGAAGAGCGACCTCATGTGGGTCGGCGAGAAGCAGACCCCCGAGGTCGAGCTGCGCCCCTACATGTCGGCCCACCTGAAGAAGGTCGTCACCCCGGAGGACGTCGAACGCTGGGCGAAGGCCCTGCCGGACGACATGCCGGACGACGGAATCGCCTTCTTCAAGTAGTCCCGGACGGTCCTAGACTCTTCGGTGTGGTGAACACTGGAAGCACCGACTGGAAGAGCGATCTGCGGCAGCGCGGCTACCGGCTGACCCCGCAGCGGCAACTCGTGCTCGAAGCCGTGGACACCCTGGAGCACGCGACCCCCGACGACATCCTCGTGGAAGTGAGGAAGACGGCGTCGGGGGTCAACATTTCCACCGTGTACCGGACCCTGGAGCTCCTTGAGGAGCTCGGGCTGGTCAGCCACGCCCACCTGGGGCACGGCGCGCCGACCTATCACCTGGCCGACCGGCACCACCACCTCCATCTGGTCTGCCGGGACTGCCAGAACGTCATCGAGGCGGACGTCCAGGTGGCCGCCGAGTTCACGGCCAAGCTGCGCGGGACGTTCGGCTTCGAGACCGACATGAAGCACTTCGCGATCTTCGGCCGCTGTAAGGACTGCTCCCTCAAGGCTTCAACTACCGAGTCGTAGGCTTAGGCGTATGAAGAGCCCTCTGCTGTCCCTGCCCGGCGCCGTCCCCGCCGAGGGTGTGGACGAAGGCGTCGCCGGCCACTACGGCGACCTGTTCCGCGAGCAGCGTGCCCTCGCCGACGGCGCCGGTTTCGTCGACCTCTCGCACCGCGGGGTCGTCGCCGTCACCGGCGACGACCGGCTGAGCTGGCTGCACCTGCTGCTCACCCAGCACGTCACCGACCTTCCCGTCGGCCAGGCCGCCGAGGCGCTGATCCTCTCCGCGCACGGCCACATCGAGCACGCGCTCTACCTGGTGGACGACGGGGAGACGGTCTGGGCGCACGTCGAGCCCGGCACCCAGGACGCGCTGATCGCGTACCTGGAGTCGATGAAGTTCTTCTACCGGGTCGAGGTCGCCGACCGGACGGCGGACCTCGCGGTCGTCCACCTCCCGGCGGGGTCGATCGCGCCCGTCCCGCCCGGCGTCGTCGTCCGCGAGACCGCCTACGGCCGCGACCTCTTCCTCCCTCGCGTGGACCTGGAGTCGTACGCCGACCAGGCCGGTCCGCCGGTCGGGATCCTCGCGCTGGAGGCGCTGCGCGTCGAGCAGCACCGTCCGCGCCTCGGCTTCGAGACCGACCACCGCACCATCCCGCACGAGCTGGGCTGGATCGGCACGGCGGTGCATCTGCAGAAGGGCTGCTACCGGGGGCAGGAGACCGTCGCCCGGGTGCAGAACCTGGGCAAGCCGCCCCGGCGCCTGGTCTTCCTGCATCTCGACGGCAGCGAGGTGCACCTTCCGGTCGCCGGCACCGAGCTCCGGGTCGCCGACGAGGACCCCGACGGCCGCAAGATCGGCTTCATCACCACGTCCGCCCGCCACCACGAGCTCGGCCCGGTGGCCCTGGCCCTGGTGAAGCGCAACGTTCCGGTGGACGCCCCGTTGCTGGCCGGCACGACGGCAGCGGCCCAGGAAGTCATCGTCGAACCTTAGTTCCCGGTCCTGGGCCAGCCCGCTGCTACGTCTCGGTCTACATCTCGATCAGGACGGTGAACGGGCCGTCGTTCGTCAGCGACACGCGCATCTGCGCGCCGAACCGGCCCGTCGCCACCGTCGCGCCCAGGGCGCGCAGTTGCGCGACGACCTCGTCGACGAGGGGCTCGGCGACCTCGCCGGGGGCGGCCGCGTTCCACGTGGGGCGGCGGCCCTTACGGGCGTCGCCGTAGAGCGTGAACTGGCTGATCACCAGCAGCGGGGCGTCGATGTCGCTGCACGACCTCTCGTCCTGCAGCATGCGGATCGACCAGAGTTTGCGGGCGAGCTGGGCCGCCTTCTCCTTGGTGTCCTCGTGGGTGACACCGACCAGGACGCACAGGCCCTCGCCGCTGATCTCCCCGACCGTCTCGCCGTCCACGACGACGCTCGCGCCGTCCACTCTCTGCACCACCGCTCGCATGCGGACCATGATGCCGGGTCCCCGGCGCGCACTCGTGGGGGGCCCATTTTTGATCCTTAAGCCCCTATCTGGGCCGTTCGGGGGGACTCGGTCACATAGCGGCGACTTGGGGTGGCACGATGCTTCCACCACACGCCGGTCGAGGGGACGGTAGAGGGACATGAGCACACCGAGTACCGGGCGGCCTGCTACCCACCGGCCGCCGACACAGCGCAGCGACAGCCCCGTGCTGCCCGCGGAACCACCGGAGCCCGACCTGGCCCGGCTGAGCCTGCCCGAACTGCGCACCCTGCGCCGGGACGCCCAGCGCGACGAGGCCGACCTGAGCTACGTACGACGGCTGCTCCAGGGCCGGATCGACATCCTGCGCGCGGAGCTGGCCAGGCGGTCCCCGTCGGGTGCGGCCTCCGTGGTCGACCGGCTGCCGGAGATCCTCACCGACGCCCCGGCCCGGCAGCGCTCCTCGGCCCGGCACGTCACGCTGGGCACCCCGCACAGCGAGGAGTACCGCAGGCTGGCCGCCGACATGCTCGCCGACGTCGAGCTCTCCGACCTCGACGCCCGCACCGACCCGGAGCTGAACGAGGCGATGGCCCGCCTGATCCGCTACGAACAGCAGGTCTCCAGCCGCCGCCAGCACCTCCAGCGCACGGCCGACGAATCGGGCGCGGAGATCAGCAGGCGATACCGGGAGGGCGAGGCCCAGGTGGAGGACCTGCTGGTGTGAGCGCACCTCTCAGCCCGTCCGGGGGCGGGCCCGGGGGCTGGGCGCCGCCCCAGGGAGGGGACGGGCAGGGGCGGCGGGGGCGAAAAAATCCCCGCACACCCACCCCCCACCTGCCTACCGTGGCTCCATGACCGACGTACGCCCCATCACCGACGCCGACCTCCCCGACTGGATACGCGCCCTGCGCACCGGCTTCCTGCGCCCACCCACGGTCACCGACCGAGCCGTCGCCGACCGTCGGACGGCCACCGTGGACTCCCGCACCACGGGCGCCTTCGACGAGGGCAGGTGCGTGGCGACGTTCCGTTCGTTCCCGCAGGAGCTCACCGCGGTGGGCGGCGCGCCCGTCCCCGCCGACGCCATCTCCAACGTCTCCGTCGTGGCCACCCACCGCCGCCGCGGCCTCCTCACCCGTCTGATGAACGACGACCTCACGGCCGCGAAGGAACGCGGGGACGTCGTCGCCACCCTGATCGCCGCCGAGTACCGGATCTACGGGCGGTACGGCTTCGGCCCGGCCACCACGATGACCGAGTGGACGATCGACGTGCCGCGCGCCGGCTTCGACCCGCGCGGGCCGGTGCCCGGCGACGGCGGCCGTATCGACCTCGTCGACGGCGAGGAGGTCCGCAAGGTCGGCCCCGAGCTGCACGAGCGGCTGCGGCGCGCCCAGCCCGGCGCGGTCAGCCGGGACGAGCACTGGTGGACGGCGCAGACCGGGCTGCTGCGGCAGTACGACGACTCCTGGACCGAGCCCTTCTTCGCGGTGTACCGCGCGGCGGACGGCACGGTGGAGGGTCTGGTCTCGTACGAGACGGACGACGAGTGGAACGACGGCAAGCAGCCGGTGAACACGGCGAAGGCGAACTGGCTGATCGCGGTGACCCCGGCCGCGGAGCGCGCCCTGTGGCACTACTTGTGCTCCATGGACTGGATCACGCGGGTGAAGACGGGGTGGCGCGCCCCCGACGACCTGGCCCCCCTCTACCTGCCCGACCCGCGCGCGGCGCGCATCACCACCCAGGCGGACTGGCTGTGGGTGCGGATCCTGGACGTCGTACGGGCCCTCGAGACGCGTGCGTACGACGCGGCGGGCACGTTGGTGCTGGAGGTGGTGGACCGGGCCGGCCTGGCCGGAGGCCGCTTCCTGTTGGACGCGACCCCCGACGGCGCCTCCTGTGCGCCGACCACCCGCAGCGCCGACCTCACCCTGGACGTCGCCGAGCTGGCGACGCTGTGGCTGGGCGACGAGTCGGCGGGGCGGCTGGCGGCGCTGGGCCGGCTCCGGGAAGAACGAGAGGGCGCCGCCCGAGGGGCCGACGCCCTGCTGCGTGCGTCCGGGCGCCCTTGGTGCCCGGACATGTTCTGACGGCTCCTTCCGACCGACTGTCCGTGTGTTCTCTGTCGTTGTGTCCGTGTTGTTCGTGCATCCGTAGCTGTTCAGTTGTGGCTGTGCGGTCGCTCTGAAGTTGTGGCTGTGCGGGATGTTCAGTTGTGGCTGTACGTCGGTGTCGGCTGTTCGGGCTCCCGGCTCCCCTCCGGAAGGGAGTCCGATCGGCCAACCGTCTGGAAGTTTGACCATGTCGTTGAAGTTGGCGACCAACTTCACTGTACTTATGTCCGTTTGGAAGCGTCCTATAACCATCTCTCTTTGAACTGCCCAAAGATGGCGGGAAGTTGTACTGTGCGGACGTGGAGCCGGAAAATGCCTCCGTCACTGCACGGAGGGGGGCGGAGCGGCCGCAGCGGTCACACCGCGAGGTGGCCGACGAGCTGCGCACCCGGATCAGAACCGGGGTGCTGCGGCCGGGTCAACGCATGCCCACCCAGGCCAAGTTGGCGGACGAGTTCGGTGTCGAGCGGGGTGCCGTACGCCAGGCGCTTCGCATTCTGCAGTCCGAGCAGCTTCTCACCAACGTCTCGAAGGGAAGCCCGGCGACGGTCGCCGTGCGGCCGGGCGCGGTCCTCCCTCCGGTCGGTTCCGGCGCCGCGCCCCAGCCCGCGATGGTCGGGCTTCCGCCCCGCATCACCGAGGCCTTCGCGGCCGAACACGTCAAGGTCGACGCTCTGTGTCTGACGGCGGTCTCGCTGACCGCCGCGCTCGGCGAACCCCTGCGTCAGATCCATGCGGGGCGACTGAAACCGGCCAAGATCGACGTCCGGGTCCTGCTGCCGTCCCGGGACATCGACCTCGCCTTCCCGGTGCCGGTGGACACCTCGGCCACCGGGCGGCTGCAACGCCGCTGGCTGGCCCATCGCAACGCCCAGGGTCAGGTGTTGCGGCACAACCTGCTCACCCTGCGCTCCACGCACGGCATCGATGTGCACGTCACCTTCCGCGCACTGCCGTTCACCCCGCCCGTCAAGCTGTACCTCCTCAACGGGACGGAAGCGCTGTTCGCCTACTACACGGTGAAGCGGGGCGAGCAGACGATCGACCAGGAGCACCTGGAGATGTACGACGCCGAGGGCACGCGGTCGGTGCTGTTCGCCTTCGAACAGGGAGCCGGACCGCGTGACACGACGTTCGTGGAACAGTCCCGCCTGTGGTTCAACGCGCTGTGGGAGACGATCAGTTCGGAGCTGGTGCTCACGAGCTGACGGCCGGCCCGCTGGCGAGGAGGGCGAGGATCACGGCCCCGACGGAGCTGATCATGGGGCTCTTGGCCTTGATGCCGACGCTGAGCAGGAGCAGCCCGACGGCGCCGGCGGTGCCGTACTTCCACTGGATGGTCTGCTCGACGCCGACGACGAAGACGGCGCAGAGGAGGACGAGGACGGGCACGGTGGTTCCCCCCTTCGGAGGTAGGGAGTGGGAAGCAAACCTTCCGCCAACTTGCTAAAGTTGGCAACCAACTACAACTATGTTGTCCCCACTTGGCAGCAACCGCTAAACAACTTTCCAGCAACTCCCGTCAGATGGGTAGAAGTTGTAGCGTTTGGTCGTGACTCAGGAGAACGTGGCAGTGAACGGCAGCAGAAGCGTCACGCCCCAGCAGATCGCCGATGCCCTGCGCGAACGCATCCGCGCAGGGGAGCTCAAGGCCGGTGACCGCCTGCCCACCCAGGCCGAACTCGCCGACGAGTTCGGCGTGGAGCGCGGCGCCGTGCGCCAGGCCCTGCGGGAACTGCAGAACGACGGTCTCCTCACCAACGTGAGCAAGGGCAGCCCGCCCCGGATCGCCCAACCGCCCGCCCCGGGTCGCGACGAGCCCCAGCCCACGATGGTGAGCCTGGCCCCCCGGCTCACCGAGGCATTCGCCGCCGCCGACGTACGCGTCGACGCGGCCTGCCTCACCGCCGAGAGCCTGCTGCTGGCCCTGAGCGAGCCCCTGCGCCTGGTCCACGGGGGCGAGGCCCGCCCCCGGAAGATCGACTTCCGGATCCTGCTGCCGTCCCGGAACATCACCCTGGCCTTCCCGGTGCCGGTCGACGGCCGCAGCGAGGACGACCCCGTGCACCAGCGCTGGCTGGCGATGCGCAACGCCCAGGGGCAGGTGCTGCGCCACAACCTCCAGACCCTGCGCTCGCACGGCATCGAGGTCAACGTCACCTTCCGCGCGCTGCCGTTCACCCCGCCGATGAAGCTGTACCTCCTCAACGGCAGGGAGGCGCTGATCGCGTACTACACGATCGCGCGCCGGGAGGAGCCCACCGAGACCGGAACGCTCGACATGTACGACGTCCTGGGCACCGAGTCCCTCCTCTTCTCCTTCGAGAAGGCGGCCGGTCAGCGCGACGCCGCGTTCGTGGAGGAATCCCAGAAGTGGTTCGACGCCCTCTGGGAAACCATCACCACGGACCTGACACTCTCCTAGTGACCTCTGATACGCAGCAGACTCAACAGGCGCCTCCCGCGCCCCCCGTCACCGAGACCGAGACCGAGGCGGCGGATCTGCGGGAAGTGATCAGGCAGGCGCGGGTCGTCCTGTGGGACTTCGACGGGCCCATCTGTCGCCTCTTCGCCGGTCACTCGGCGGAGAGCGTGGCCGAGGGGCTGGTGCAGTGGCTCGAAGGCCGGGGCCTGCACGGCCTGCTCACGGAGTCCGAGCGGGAGTCGCTCGACCCGCACGTCGTGCTGCGCGCCGTGGACCGCCGGCACCAGGGCAGCGACCTGGTCACGGAGCTGGAGGAACGCCTCACCCAGGAGGAGCTCAAGGCCACGTCCACGGCGATGCCCACGCCCTACGCCGACCCCCTGATACGCACGCTGACCGCCCGTGGCCAGCGCCTGGCGATCACCACGAACAACTCCCCGCGGGTGGTTGACACCTACCTCGACACCCGCGGCCTCACCTCCTGCTTCGCGCCGCACATCTACGGCCGCACCCAGGAGCTGCGCCACCTCAAGCCCCACCCGCACTGTCTGAACCGCGCCCTGCGCGCGATGGGCTCGGCGCCCGGCACCGCCTTGATGATCGGCGACACCCCCTCGGACTTCCTGGCCGCCCGGGAGGCGGGCGTGCCCTTCCTCGGCTACGCGCGTAACGAGCGCAAGGAGAAGGTGCTCAGGGGCGCGGGCGCGACCCGGGTCGTGAACTCGCTGGAGCCGGTGCTGGAGGCGGCCCGCCAGATCTGAGGGCCGTCCACCGGACCTGAGCGGCGGCCAGGGAGACCTGAGTAGGAGTCAGGGAGACCTGAAGCAGTGGCCAGGGAGACCTGAAGCAGGGGCCAGGGAGACCTGAGCAGCGGCCAGGGAGACCTGAGCAGCGGCCAGGGAGACCTGAGCAGCGGTCAGGGAGACCTGAAGCAGGGGCCAGGGAGATCTGAGCAGCGGCCAGGGAGACCTGAGTAGCGGTCAGGGAGATCTGAGCAGCAGGGCCACGAGTACGACGGCCGCTCCGACGGCGAGCGCGTTGTGCCGGGCCCGGACGCCCACGGCCACGGTGAGCAGCAGCATCACGCCCACCGCCCCGAGTTTGGCCTGCACCGTCCATCCCGCGAAGAACGCGAGGAGTTCCCAGACTGCCGATAACAGGAGCATGGCCTTCCACCTCCCTGCCATTCTCAGTGAACCTTGCAAGTCCCGGTCCAATTGGACTGGTTGCCTTGAAGTGGCTTTCCCCTGGCTTGTTGATCCTTAATCGGCCTGTGTCATCCGGGATTTGACTGACACTGGTTTGCTCGTGGACCGATGGCGGTACGGTCGGTCTGTGGGCGAAAAGCGGACCGTTGACGTCGGCGGCAGGGAGTTCCACCGTGTCGCCGACGAACTGCGTGCCCGGATGACGGACGGGACGTATCCGCTGCGTTCCTTCCTGCCGTCCCAACGCGACCTGGCCGGTGAGTTCGGGGTCTCCCGGGACACGGTCCAACGCGTGCTGCGGGAACTCGCCAGCGAGGGGTGGATCCAGTCCCGTCAAGGCAGCGGGTCCCGGGTGGTCAAGCGGCAGCGGATCCAGTCCTCGACGGCCAAGGCCACCCGCCAGCGTCAGGGCGTCACCCTGCAGCCACTGCTCAGCGAGGCCTTCGAACAGCCGGAAGTCACCCTGGACGTCTACACGTTGACGTCCGAGTCGTTGTACGGGCACATCCGGCTTCAGGCCGAGCGGATGCACATGGGACTGATCGCCCCCCAGCACATCGGCCTGCGGATGCTCCTGCCCGCCGAGAGCCTGGAGCTGCCCTATCCGACGGCCAAGGACGACAGGAACGACCCCCGTCTGCGCCGTCGGCTGCTGGCGATCACCCGGCGGCACACCGAATCGCTCACCGGGGTCCTGCAGGACCTCGAGACCGAGCGACTGGTGCCGTCCGTCGACATCCAGATCCGGCACGCTTCCCTGACGCCGGCGTTCAAGCTGTACCTCCTCAACGGCACGGAGGCGTTGCTCGGACCGTACGAGGTGATGCAACGGCCCATCCGCCTGGACTCCGGCGAAGAGATCACCGCTCTCGACGTGCTGGGTCTCGGGGCCACGCTCACCCACTACGTGAAGGACGACGACCCGACCTCACAGGGCACCGTGTTCGTCGACAGCTGGCAGGCGTGGTTCGACTCCGTATGGAACCTTCTCGCCGAATAGCGGGGACGGCGTGCGCTAGCATTCCTCAATCGCGCGAGCAATCGCTCCCGTCCATACGTATGAGACGGCGAACCAGCCAGTCTCGGACGGCCTGACGTGGATGAGTGGCACACCACCCATTGGCTCACTTGATCATCGCTCCGGTCGTGCGGCGCCTTTACGTTTGCCCTAACCAGCCCAGCGCGAGTATCCGGAGCGGCCAGTGGTCGACCACCTTGTTCCCCCTCGTCACCTCGGGGAACGAGCCGCCGAGGACATGCCCGGGGTGCTCCGGGCCTTTGTCAGGGCCGCCGAATCGATGAAGGAATCCAGCGGCCATCACAATCGCAACTATGTGCTACCCCTGACCGAGGGCGTGGCCCGGCTGGTGGGCCGGGAGGCCGGCGCCTCGGTGATCGTGCGCATCCGGCGCTCCGACGCGCTGCCCGTGGTGATCAGGACCTGGCAGGACGAGGCGGACATCCTCGACGCCGTCCACGGCGCCCTGCCGCACGCGCCCGAGTGCCTGCTCAAGACACCGGGCTACGCCATCCACAGCCATGTGGAAGGCGTACCGCTCTCCACCATCTGCGGAAACGGTAAGCCTGTCGACACCCTGCTGATGAAGGCGCTGGCCGGGCTGCTCGCGCGGATGACCCAGGTGCGCCGGGCGGCGCTGCCGGACCTGCCGAGTTCCTGGCCCGCCAACCACAGCGACAGCCAGGCCTTCCTGAAGACCCTCGCCCATCTCGCCGACGAACAGATCCGCAAGCCCAACTGGCGTGAGTTCGGCGGTCTGTTCAAGGCGCTGGGCATCGCCGACGACGCCCTGCTCCGGCTGGCCGAGCGGGTGCCCGCGATGACCCGGCGGCCGTACAGCCTGCTCCACGCGGACCTGCACCGGGACAACCTGATCGTCTCCTACGACGGCGCCCCGCCGCTCGTCTGCGTCGACTGGGAGCTGGCGACCTACGGCGACCCCCTGCACGACCTCGCCACCCACCTGGTGCGCATGCAGTACCCCGACCACCAGTGGGACGAGGTGGTCAACGCGTGGGAGGAGGCCATGCAGGAGCTGCGGCCCAGCGCGGTCAAGGGCCGGACCAAGGATCTGCGCCACTACGTCGCGTTCGAGCGGGCGCAGTCCGTCTACCCGGACGTGATGCGGGCCGCACGGTCGCTGCAGGAGTCGTTCACGCAGAAGAGCATGGACGAGGCCACCGCGGAGGTCCGCCGGGCGCTGGAGACGGCGGCGGAGCCGCTGCGGCTGAGGAACGTCCCGGCGAAGGACGAGATCGCCAGCGCCCTCTTCCGCTGGCTGGCGTCGCGGGGCGACGGAGGGGTCAGCGGCCGGCACTGGATCGCGAAGGCCACCGCCTGGCAGCCGGACCCGCGGCTGCCCGAGAACCCGCTCTTCCCGGCGTCCGCCGTGCGGGAGGCCCTGCTCGCGGAGGGGGCCGCGCCCGCGGACCGGGTGTTCAAGGGGACCGCGCATCTCAACTCGGTGGTCTGGGTGCGGGACATGCCCACCCCCGTGGTCGTGCGCCGCAAGCTGCGCAACGTCTCACGGCGGGAGCCGAGCTATCTGAGCGAGCACGCCGTCCTGCGGGCCATCCAGGAGTCCCGGGTGCGGGTGGCCGCGCCGAAGGTCCTGGCGCTGGGCGAGAGCTACCCGGACGACGCCTTCAGCATCCACACCTACGTCGGCACCCGCATCGACCAGCCGCCGAGCCATCCCGTCAACGGTCTGCTCCCGCACGAGGCGGACGCGCTCATCGACCAGCTGTGCCAACTGACGGGCGTGGACCACGCGTCGATCGACCCGCACGCCGGGCGGGTCGACTTCTACGAGTGGCTGAAGGAGCAACTCGTCGGCCTGGTGCGGAACCTGCCGAAGGAGTCGCTTCAGCTGGCCCGCACGCTGGGGCTGCCCGACGAGTGGCGGCTGCGGGAGATCCTCTCCCGGCACCGGGTGAGCCACCGGGCGCCGGCCCTGCTGCACGGCGACCTCAACCCGTGGAACCTGGTGCGCCGCAACGACGAGCTGGCCCTGACCATCATCGACTGGGAGATGGCCCTGGTCGGCGATCCGCTCTACGACCTGGTCCGGCACATGCACCTGACCCCGACCCGGCCGGAGATCCGGACGCGTATGTTCCGGCGGTGGGAGCAGAAGCTGCCGCAGCGGTACACGAGCGACTGGAACAAGGACTGGTCGGTCTACCGCTGGATCGAGATCGTCCGCTCCGCGTACATCGACCTCGACCGGCTCGCCACCCGCGCAAGCCTGGACGCCCCCAACGTCCGACGGGCCGTCGACTCCTACGCCGGCACCCTCGCAGCCGCCACCGCCTCCCTGGGCCTCCCGGTATCAAGAACGGCAAACCCATACCTGGCACGAGCCTTGGCCTAGCCCCGCCCGCCGTACCGGGCCCGCCCGCCGGACTGGGCCCGCCCGCCGGACTGGGCCCGCCCGCCGGACTGGGATCGGCCACCGGACTGGGATCGGTCGTCGTACTGGGGCCGGTCGTCGTACTGGGATCGGCCGCCGGAGCGGGATCGGCCGCCGGACTGGAATCGGTCGCCGTATCGGGGCCGGTCGTCGTACTGGGATCGGTCGTCGTACTGGGGCCGGTCGTCGTACTGGGATCGGCCGCCGGAGCGGGATCGGCCGCCGGACTGGGATCGGTCGCCGTATCGGGGCCGGTCGTCGTACTGGGATCGGTCGTCGAACTGGGGCCGGTCGTCGTACTGGGATCGGTCGTCGTACTGGGGCCGGTCGGCGGAGCGGGATCGGTCGTCGTACTGGGATCGGTCGCCGTATCGGGGCCGGTCGTCGTACTGGGATCGGCCGCCGGACTGGGGCCGCCCGCCGGACTGGGGCCGCCCGCCGGACTGGGATCGGTCGCCGGAGCGGGACCAGTCGCCGGACCGGGATCGGTCGGTGCATCGTCGATTGGGTGTGCGTGTGTGAGGTCTTGGACCATGGCCGCGGATGAGGTCAGGCGGGGACGGGTCGCCGTAGGCTCGCCCCATGAGTGAGACCGGGCTGCGTGAGCGCAAGCGGCAGCGGATGTTCCAGGCCGTGTCGGACGTCGCCGTCCGGCTCTTCATCGAGCGCGGGTTCGACGCGGTGTCCGTCGCGGAGGTCGCCGCCGCCGCCGAGATCTCCAAGCCGACCCTGTTCCGGTACTTCCCGGCCAAGGAGGACCTGGTCCTGCACCGGCTCGCCGATCACGAGCAGGAGGCGGCGCGGGTCGTCGCCGCGGCGCACGCCGAGGGGGTCGCCCCGCTGCCCGCCCTGCGCCGGCACTTCCTCGACGGACTGGCCGCCGAGGACCCCGTCACCGGCCTCAACGACCACCCGGGCGTCCGCGCCTTCTACGACCTCCTCTACGGCACTCCGTCCCTGGTCGCCCGCCTGTACGGCTACCTGGAGCGCTCGGAGGCCGCCCTCGCCGAGGCCCTCGCGGACGCGCTCGGCGTCTCGGTAGGGGACGACCGGCCCGGCGCCCTCGACGCCCGCCTGGCGGCCGGCCAGATCGTCGCCGTGCGGCGGATCCTCGCCGAGGAGAACTGGCGGCGGATCTCGGCGGGGGAGCGGCTGGAGGACGTCCGGGAGGACGCGGTGGCGGAGGCGGAGCGTGCGTTCGCCGTGCTGGCGGCGGGTCTGCCGCGGCTGACCTGATCCTGACCCCGACGCCATATCGATACTCGGTAAAACATGTAACTCGGTCACGTTATTGGTTACCCTGGCCGTATGACGGCACCCGAACTCACCCCGAAGGACTCCGCGGCCCCCGACTCACAGGACCTCGACACCGCCCTCCTCCAGGAACGCGCCCACCACGAGACCTGCCGCACCGCCCTCACCGCGATGGTCGAGGGCGCCGACCTCCAGGTGATCACCGGCGAGGACGTCTCCGCGTCCGGCGCCGACGCCGAAGTCCTCGGATACCGGCTGCGCAGCCACGCCAAGGCTCTGCACGAGCTGCCCGAGGGTCCCCTGTTCTTCGGCCGGCTCGACTTCGCGCACGGAACGGGCGGCGAGCACGAGGGTCTCGCCCAGCACATCGGCCGGCTCCGCATCAGCGAGCACCCCGCCGCCCCGCCCCTCGTCGTCGACTGGCGGGCCCCCGTCTCCCGCGCCTTCTACCAGGCGAGCGCCCGCGACCCCCAGGGCGTGGCCGTCCGCCGCCGCTTCGGCTGGGCCCCCGGCAGCCGCGGCGACTCCACCGACCTCACCGGCCTGGAGGACGAGCGCCTGGGCAGCGGTGAGCGGCCCGCCGACGGACAGCTCGGCCCAGGCGGGCCCGCGGCGCCGGGCGGCATCGTCGCCCGCGAGATCGAACGCCCCCGCGTCGGCCCCATGCGGGACATCGCCGCGACCATCCAGCCCGAGCAGGACGACCTCGTACGCGGCGAACTCACCGAGTCGGTGTGCGTGCAGGGCGCGCCCGGCACCGGCAAGACCGCCGTGGGCCTGCACCGGGCCGCCTACCTCCTCTACACCCATCCGCGTCGCATCCAGCGCGGCGGTCTGCTGATCCTCGGCCCCAACCGCACCTTCCTCAGCTACATCGCGGAGGTCCTGCCCTCCCTCGGCGAGACCGGCGTACGACAGTCGACCCTCCACGACGAGATCGCCCGCCACCCGGTGACCGGCGCGGACCCCGACGAGACCGCCGCCGTCAAGCACGACGCCCGGATGGCCGAGGTGCTGCGCCGCGCGCTGTACGGGCGGGTGAGGGCCGACCGCGCCGAGGGTCTCTCCGTCCCGGACGGCTCCTACTGCTGGCGCGTCCCGGGCCCCGCGCTGGCGGAGATCGTCGCCGGTGTGCTCGCCGAGGAGCTGCCCTACGAGACCGGGCGGGAGCGGGTGCGCAGCCGGATCGTCCGCCGGATCCAGGAGCAGGCCGAACGCCGGAGCGGGCCGCCCCCGGGAGCCTGGATCCGCCGGATCGAACGGGCGCGGGCGGTCAGCGAGTGCGTGGACGCCGTGTGGCCGAAGACGCGCCCGGAGGAGGTGCTGGCCCAACTCCTCACCTGCCCCGAGGAGTTGGCGCGGGCCGCGGCCGGGCTCCTCGACCCCGACGAGCAGCAGGCCCTGCACTGGCCGCGCCCGCCCCGCTCGTTCAAGTCGGCGCGCTGGTCGGCCGCCGACCTGGTCCTCCTCGACGAGATCGCCGGCCTCCTCGCCCACCCGCAGGGGTACGGCCACGTCGTCGTCGACGAGGCCCAGGACCTCTCCCCGATGGAGTGCCGGGCCGTCGCCCGCCGGGTCCCCTTCGGCTCGCTCACCGTCCTCGGCGACCTGGCCCAGGGCACCGCCCCCTGGGCGGCGACCTCCTGGCCGGTGCAACTGGCCCACCTGGGCAAGCCGGACGCGACGATCGTCCCCCTGACCGCGGGCTTCCGGGTCCCGGCCGCCGTCCTCACCCTCGCGACCCGCCTCCTCGACCGCCTCGACGCCGACGTGCCCCGCGCCCACTCCCTGCGCCGGGACGGCGAGCTGCGCATCCGGCGGGCGCACGGCGACCTGCACGCCGCGGTCGTCGCCGCCGTACGCGACGCACTCACCCACGAGGGCTCGGTCGGCGTCATCGCCGCGGACGCACAGCTCGACGGCGTCCGCGAGGCCCTCACCGCGGCCGGCATCCCGAGCTCCGGCCCCGACGACCCGGCCGCCCGGGTGACGATGGTCCCCGCGACCCTCGCCAAGGGCCTGGAGTACGACCACGTCGTCGCCGTCGAGCCGTCCGCCATCGCAGAATCGGAACAACGAGGCCTGAACCGCCTCTACGTGGTCCTGACCCGCGCAGTGTCCCGCCTGGACGTGGTCCACGCACGGGAACTGCCCTGGGAGGGATGAGTGGCGGGCCTCAGTTCTTGAGGGCCTCCGCGATCTGCTGGGCGGCCTGGGCGGGGGTGAGGTGCGTGGTGTCGATGACCTCGGCCTCGTCGTGCAGCCAGGTGCGGGCCGCCTCGGCGTAGGGCTCCAGGTATTGGAGGCGGAACGGGGAGTCGGGGCCGAGAACCATGTCGCCCGCGATGCGCCCACGGAGAGTGTCCTGGTCGGCGTGGAGGACGAAGTGCCGTACGGGAATGGCGTGTTGGGCGAGGCCCGTGCTGATCTCGCGCCAGTACTCCTCGACCAGGACGGTCATGGGCATCACCAGGGTGCCGCCGGTGTAGTCGAGCACCCGGCGGGCGGTCTCGACGACGAGCGGCCGCCACGGCGCCCAGTGCTGGAAGTTGTCCGTCACGGGCAGCCCCGGCGTGATGTCCATGAGTGTCTCGCCGACCTTCTCGGCGTCGAACACCCGCGAATCCGGGATCAGCCGCTGCACGAGTGCACTGGTCGTCGTCTTGCCCGCGCCGTGAGTGCCGTTGAGCCATACGATCATGCACCCTGACGCTAGCGCCCCACGCCCCCCGGAAACGAGCGCTTGGTGTCGTGAGCCGGTTCGGAGAGGGTGGCGCGAGACACTATTGCAAGCATGTGCTTGCAATAGTTAGCGGGGGTGGGGCACAGTGGAGACATGGCATCGCTCAACGTCGGCAATCTCGGTGAGTACCTGCGCGAGCAGCGGCGCAACGCGCAGCTGTCGTTGCGGCAGCTTGCCGACGCCGCCGGGGTGTCCAATCCGTATCTGAGCCAGATCGAGCGCGGGCTGCGCAAGCCGAGCGCGGAGGTGCTGCAGCAGGTCGCCAAGGCCCTGCGGATCTCCGCCGAGACGCTGTACGTGCGGGCCGGGATTCTCGATGCGGAGCGGGACCGGGACGAAGTGGAGACGCGCGCCGTCGTCCTCGCCGATCCCACGCTGACCGAGCAGCAGAAGCAGGTGCTGCTCCAGATCTACGAGTCCTTCCGCAAGGAGAACGGATTCGTGGACGGCGACGGTGCGGCGGACGCCCAGGACCACGAGAGCGACGCCGATCCGCAGCAGACGGCCGGTTGACCGGACCAGGGGACCGGCCGCCCCACTGCGGACCTGCACGACCCTCAGCCGAAAAACGACGTACACGACATACACGACGTACACCGAGAACGTGAATCCGGGAGGACCTTCACCATGGCCATCACCGACGACCTGCGCAAGACCTTCAGCGACCCGACTCCGCTCTACTTCGCCGCAGGCACCGCCGACCTCGCCCTGCAGCAGGCGAAGAAGGTGCCGGGCCTGGTGGAGCAGCTGCGCACCGAGGCCCCGGCCCGTTTCGAGGCCGTCCGCAACACAGACCCCAAGGCCGTCCAGGAGAAGGCCGGCGCCCGCGCCAAGGAGGCGACCGCCCGCGCCAAGGAGGCGCAGGAGGCCCTCCAGGCCAAGGTCACCGACTTCATCGGCACCCTCGACGGGGACATCAAGAAGCTCGGCAGCACCCTCGACGCCGACCTGAAGAAGCTCGGCGAGTCCGCCCAGGACCTCGCGCTGCGCAGCGTCGGCGTCGCCGCCGAGTACGCCGTCAAGGCCCGTGAGACGTACGAGAAGGTCGCCGAGCACGGCGAGCAGGCCGTGAAGACCTGGCGCGGCGAGGCCGCCGAGGAGATCGAGGAGCTGGCGATCGTGGTCGAGCCCGCGGCCGAGCCGACCGCGGCCAAGGCGGAGCCGAAGCCCGCTCCGGCCGAGGCCAAGACCGAGCCCGCCCCGGCGAAGAAGACGACCGTCAAGAAGGCTCCGGCCCCCCGCAAGACCACCACCGCGAAGAAGACGACCCCGCCGGCCAAGTGAGACCGACGGCCGGGACGGCTGGAACCGCCGGGACGGACGCGGCGGACAAAGACATACGACACGGGCCGGGCACTGATGGAGTGCCCGGCCCGTTGTACGGGTAGCGGAACCGCGGTTGCGGGTACGGTGACCGCGTAGGGACGAGCAGGTCGAGTCGAGTCGAGACAAGACGCGTCGAATCGGGTGGTGGGCGTTGTGCTGATGACAGGCTTCGCGGGGCTGGTGTGGGTGCTCTACCTCGCCATGCTGGTCCTCGCCGTGGTGGCACTGGTGATGGCCGCCCTGTTCCGAGATGACGCGTACCGGGCCGCCAACAAGCAGAACAAGGGCTTCTGGCTGATCATCCTCGGCATCGCGGTCGCCGTGAACCTCCTCGTGCCGATGCTCTTCCTGCAGCTCGCGGGCCTCGTCGCCACGATCGTCTTCTTCGTGGACGTACGCCCCGCCCTGCAGCAGGTGGGCGGTGGCGGCGGCTGGGGCCGCAGGCGAGGCGGCAGCAGCAGCGACGGTCCGTACGGCCCGTACAACGGCGGCCGGTAGGCCCCCTGGTCCTGGCCTTGGTCCTGGTCCTGGTCCTGGAGGGGCGCAGTGCCCTCCAGGATCGATGTGCGGCTCCGCCGCCTACGGAACCCGATCCAGCAGCAGAACAGCGACGTCGTCCGTCAGCTCGCCCCCGTTGAGCTCTCGCACCTCGTTCACCGCGGCCCGCAGCAACGCCTCCCCGCGCAGCCCCTCGGAGAGCTGGCGGCGGATCATCTCCACCATGCCGTCCTGGCCCAGCCGCTCCCGGCCCTCGCCGATCCGCCCCTCGATCAGGCCGTCGGTGTACAGCATCAGGCTCCACTCGGCGCCGAGCTCGACCTGCATCCGCGGCCAGCGGGCGCCCGGCAGCAGCCCGAGGGCGGGCCCGTTGTTGTCGTACGGCAGCAGGCGGGCCGGCCGGTCCGGGCGGGCGATCAGCGGCGCCGGGTGGCCGGCCAGGCACAGGCCCGCCCGGCGGCCGTCGGGCGCGATGTCCACCGTGCACAGCGTCGCGAAGATCTCGTCGTCGTCGCGCTCGTGCTCCAGCACCTGCTGCAGCGTGTTCAGCAGCTCGTCCCCGCACAGCCCGGCCAGCGTCAGCGCCCGCCAGGCGATGCGCAGCTCCACGCCGAGCGCCGCCTCGTCCGGGCCGTGCCCGCAGACGTCGCCGATCATGGCGTGCACGGTGCCGTCGGGCGTGCGGACGGTGTCGTAGAAGTCGCCGCCGAGCAGCGCGCGCGAGCGGCCGGGACGGTAGCGGGCGGCGAAGCGCAGCGGGGAGCCCTCCAGGAGGGGCGTGGGCAGCAGGCCGCGCTCCAGGCGGGCGTTCTCCTGCGCGCGCAGCTTGCCCTCGGCGAGCCGCCGCTCGGCCGTGTCGGAACGTTTCCGCTCCACCGCGTACCGGATCGCGCGGCTCAGCAGCCGACCGTCCAGTTCGTCCTTGAACAGGTAGTCCTGCGCGCCGACGCGCACCGCGTCGGCGCCGCGCTCGGCGTCGCCGGACGCGGTGAGCGCGAGCACGGCGTGCCGGGGCGCGAGCCGGAGCACGTGCCGCAGGACGGCGAGCTCGTCGTCGGCCTGCTTCGCCTTGCCGGGGGCGGGCAGCGCGAGGTCCAGCAGGATGCAGTGCACGTCGTCGGTGAGCAGCCGCTCGGCCTCGGTGAGGTTGCGGGCGGTGCGCACCCGGATCGGCTTGCCGTCGGAGTCGTGCAGGTCGTGGACGATCGGCGCGGCCGTGGGGTCGTCCTCGATCATCAGGAGGGTGAGGGTGGTGTGGGCGGCGGCGGTGCCGGTGGCGGCCGGGGCCGGGGACGCCGGGCAGTCGTCGCTCAGACCGTTGGCGGACGTGCCCTTCGAGGCCACGCCCTCGGTGCTGACGCCCGTGGTGCTGACGCCGGGAGTGCTCACGCCGGTGGTGCTCACGCCATGGTGGACGCCGTCGGCGGGCGTGGCGTTGAGCGAGCCGTCGTTCTCGGCTGCCGTCGCCTCGGCGCGCAGAACTTCCTCGCGGCGGGTGGCTTCTTCCTTGGAGGGGCCGCCGACTGCGGGCGCGGCCTGCGCCTGACCACTCTCCACGGCCGGGATCGCTCTCTGCCGCGGCACGGGTACGGGCATCGTCTTGGGTTCCTTCCCTCCCCCCGAGGGCATGGCGGGAACGAGGGACCTCGACCCACCGACGGGGACCATAGCGGCAGAAGGCGTCGCAACGGAATGGTGTGCGACACGCCGCTTGATCTCTGGCCGCTGTCATATGCCGCGTTCCGTACCGCAGTTGGGCAGGGTGGGAGCGGGACCGGATGACGAAGGTCACGTCCGCCGGGAGTTTGGGGGTCGGACGAAGGTGCCGTGCATCACGTGGTCCCCTTCATAGGGCCGATTCACAGGGTCGACCTCACGCGTCCGGCCGGACCACCCCGAGTATCGGCATCGTGCCCGCCCCCGCCAGCGTGACCGTCCGCCCCGGGCGCGGGGCGTGGATGATCGAGCCTTCGCCCACGTACAGCGCGACATGGCTGGCGTCGTCGAAGTAGATGATCAGGTCGCCGGGGCGCATGTCCTCGACGGCGACGTGCGGCAACTGCTTCCACTGTTCCTGCGAGGTGCGCGGTATCGGCTGTCCGGCGCTCTTCCAGGCCTCGGAGGTCAGTCCGGAGCAGTCGAAGGAGTCCGGGCCCTCGGCGCCCCACACATACGGCTTGCCGATCTGCGCGGTGGCGAACTGCACGGCCTTCTGGCCCTGTACGGAGGCCGAGCCGTTGATCTCGTCGAGTATGCCCGTGCCCAGCCAGGCGGTCTGCGCCTCCTGGGCGGCCTGCTTCTCCAGCTGTTCGAGGCGCTCCTTCTCCTTCTTCTCCAGCTGGGACTGGAGCTTCTCGGCCGCCGCGATCTCCGTCTCGATCTTCTTCTGGGCGGTCGCCTTCGTCTTGCGGCCGTCCTCCAGCTTCTGCCACTGGGCGGAGGCGTCCTGGGAGTACTGCTCCAAGTCCTGCTGGGCGCGGGTCAGTTCGCTGATCAGGCCGTTGGTCGCGCGCTCGCCCTGGCGCACCCGGCCCGCGCCGTCGAGGAACTCCGACGGGTTGTCGCTCAGCATCAACTGCGCCTCGTCCGGCAGGCCGCCGGTACGGTACTGGGCGCGGGCCGCGGCGCCCGCGCGGTCCTTCAGATCGTCCAGCTTCTCCTGGCCCGCGACGATCTTCTTGGCCAGTTCGACGATCTCCGCGGACTGCTTCTTCGCCGCTTCCTCGGCCGCGTTGTAGGCGTCGGTGGCGACGGCGGCGGCGTGGTAGAGCGCTTCGAGCTTGGTGCGGACGGCCTCCAGGTCCTTGTTGGACGCGGTGGAGGGCAGCGGAGGGGCCGAGGATCCCGCCGTCGACGTGGTGGGACTGGGGCCGGCACCGGGCTCGGGAGCGCTGGGGGCGGCGAACGCGACGCCGGGAGCCCCCAGCACGGTGACCACGCAGACCACGGCCACGGCCGCCGCGAGCAGGCCGCGCTTGCCCGTACCCATACCCCGTCCCCCAACCTGATTTACCGTCAGTAACTTACGGTGCTCGGGGGATCGTGCCACGTCACGACCGAAAGCGACAGGGGCGGTGACAGAAGTGATGACACGGGTGCCGACGCCCGCAGTTCCTCCCCCTTCACCCGCCCCGGTATGACGATCTCCCGGTCATTGTGACGAACAACTCACAGCGATCGTTCCCGACGACTTTGAGGAACCTTGAAGAACCCTTGGCGAAGCCCGGTGTTCACCTCCGGCGTCCGGCCTCGTGTTCACCCGCGGGGCGCCAACGCCCCCCACCGCACCGTCACTTCCCCCTGCCGCCACCGCGTCGGCCCGTCCGTCACCGGCCAGTCGGCCGTCAGGTCCCGCACCGCGCGGATCCACCGCTGACGGGCGCCGTACGACGCGTAGGGCGCGGCCGCCGCCCAGGCGCGGTCGAAGTCGCGCAGAAAGGCGTGCACCGGCTCACCCCGGACGTTGCGGTGGATCAGCGCCTTCGGCAGCCGCTCCGCCAGGTCCGAGGGCCGCTCCAGGGACCCCAGCCGGGTCGCGAAGGTGACCGTGCGCGGTCCTTCCGGCCCGAGCGCGACCCATACGTGCCGCCGCCCGATCTCGTCGCAGGTCCCCTCGACGAGCAGTCCGCCGCGGGACCCGGTCGCCGGATCGGCCGGCGCGAGCCGCGCGCACAGCCGCTCCCAGACGGCGGCGACCTCGTCCTCGTCGTACTGCCGCAGGACGTTGGCGGCGCGTACGAGGTGCGGGCGCTGGGGGACGGGGATCTCGAACCCGCCGTGACGGAAGAGCAGCCCCTCGCGCGCGTACGGCTCGGCGGCGGCGACCCGGGCCGGTTCGATCTCGACGCCCACCACGCGCGCGCGTGGCGCGACGGAACGCAGGCGCGTCAGCAACTCGACGGCCGTCCAGGGCGCGGCCCCGTACCCGAGGTCGACGGCGACCGGATCGACGGCCCGCCGCAGCTCACGGCCGTGGGCGTCGGCGATCCAGCGGTCCATGCGACGCAGCCGATTGGGATTGGTCGTCCCGCGCGTGACCGTGCCCACGGGGCGGGCGGGGGCGCGGGATGTCATACCCACGAGGGTAATGCGGCGCCGGCCGCCTCCCACCCGTCCGGCGTTCGAGGTCGAGGCCCCTTGAGGGCCGACGGCGCTCGCGGCCGTCGGCGTCCCGCCGTGTCGCCTTCACCTCCCGCCCCCAACCCCTCGCCGCCCACCTCCCGAGTCCCCACTCCCCACTCCCCACGGCACCCGCCCGCCCCGCAACGCACATCGCGCCCGAACAGTTGAGCGACTCACGGTAATGGCTGGGCAAAAACCGCCCCGGCCGAAGTCCGCGCGGAATGGGAACCCCTCCCTCCGACGTTGCACCCCCCTGGAGGGCGCACAACCCTCCGTCCGGCATGCCCGCAGCAAGGAGGAACGCCACGTGAGCCAGTACGCCAACAGGCTCGGGCGTCGCTCTACGGCGGCCCCCTCGCGGCTCAGGCTCCACCGCCGCCCCCGCCGCGTCGCGATGCTCTCCGTGCACACCTCACCGCTCCACCAGCCCGGCACCGGCGACGCCGGCGGCATGAACGTCTACATCGTCGAGCTCGCGCAGCGCCTCGCCGCGATCAACATCGAGGTCGAGATCTTCACGCGCGCGACCACCGGCGGCCTCCCGCCGACCGTCGAACTGGCCCCCGGGGTCCTCGTCCGGCACATCGACGCGGGCCCCTACGAGGGCCTCGCCAAGGAGGACCTCCCGGCCCAGCTGTGCGCCTTCACGCACGGCGTGATGCAGGCCTGGGCCGGTCACCGCCCCGGTCATTACGACCTCGTCCACTCGCACTACTGGCTCTCCGGCCACGTCGGCTGGCTGGCCGCCCAGCGCTGGGGCGCCCCCCTCGTGCACGCCATGCACACCATGGCCAAGGTCAAGAACGCCAACCTGGCCGACGGCGACACCCCCGAGCCCGCCGCCCGCGTCATCGGCGAGACCCAGATCGTCGACGCGGCCGACCGCCTCATCGCCAACACGGCGGAGGAGGCCGACGAACTCGTCCGGCACTACCACGCCGAGCCCGACAGGGTCGCCGTCGTGCACCCCGGCGTCAACCTCGACCGCTTCCGCCCCGCCGACGGCCGGGCCGCGGCTCGCGCCCGCCTCGACCTCCCCCAGGACGCCCTGGTTCCCCTCTTCGCGGGCCGCATCCAACCCCTGAAGGCGCCGGACATCCTCCTGCGCGCGGTGGCCGTGCTCCTCGACGAGCGCCCGGAGCTCCGCTCCCGCATCGTCGTCCCCGTGGTCGGCGGCCCCAGCGGCAGCGGCCTCGCCAAGCCGGAGGGCCTGCAGAAGCTGGCGGCGCGGCTGGGCATCGCGGACGTGGTCCGCTTCCGTCCGCCGGTCGGCCAGGACCAGCTCGCGGACTGGTTCCGGGCGGCGTCGGTGCTGGTCGTCCCCTCCTACAGCGAGTCCTTCGGCCTGGTCGCCATAGAGGCACAGGCCGCCGGCACCCCGGTCCTCGCGGCCTCGGTCGGCGGACTCCCGGTGGCAGTCCGCGACGGCGAGACGGGCTTCCTGGTGCAGGGCCACGACCCCGTCGGCTACGCGCGCGTGCTCGCCCGTTTCGCCGACGGCCCCGAACTCCCCGCCCGGATGGGCGCTGCGGCCACCGCGCACGCCCAGTCCTTCGGCTGGGACACCGCGGCCGCCGCCACCGCCGACGTCTACGCGGCCGCGACCCAGGCCCACCGCCGTCGCGTACGCTCCGAGCATGGGTGACGTGGAGAAGACGGCCGCGCAGGTCATCGAGGGTTTCCTGAAGGACGCGGAGCTGGAGTGGGAGGTGCCCGCGCCCGGCACGTACGTGGTTCAGCTACCGGGCGCCCGCAAACTCAAGACCACGGTCTCCCTCCTGGTCGGCCGCCACTCCCTCTCCCTGAACGCCTTCGTCATCCGCCACCCCGACGAGAACGAGCCCGGCGTCCACCGCTGGCTCCTGGAGCGCAACCTCAAGCTGTACGGCGTGAGCTACGCCGTCGACCAGCTCGGCGACGTCTACGTCACCGCCCGCCTCCCCCTCGCCGCGATCACCGCCGACGAGGTCGACCGCCTCATGGGTCAGGTGCTGGAAGCCGCCGACGGCGCGTTCAACACCCTCCTGGAGCTCGGTTTCGCGAGCGCCATCCGCAGGGAGTACGCCTGGCGGGTCTCCCGCGGCGAGTCGACCCGCAACCTGGACGCGTTCACGCACCTCACGAAGGGGCAGGCGGAGAAGTAGGGGCCTGCGCGTACCGCCCCGGCGTGACCCCCACCAACCTCCGGAAATGCCGGGTGAGATGGGCCTGGTCGTAGAACCCGGCCGCCGTCGCGACCTCCGCCGGCGGACGCCCGTCGAGCAGCAGCCGACGGGCGAGGCCGACGCGGCGCGCGGTGAGGTACTGGTGCGGCGCGATCCCGTACGCCCCGCTGAACGCCCGTACGAGATGGGCCGGATGGGCCTGCACCAGCCCTGCCGCCTCGGCGAGTACGAGGCCTTCGACGACCCGCTCGTCGAGGAGCTCACGGAGCCGGCGGGCGAGGACGGGGTCGGGCCGCGCAGGACCGTCCGTCCGCCCCGCCCGCAACGCCCCACGCGAACGCCTACGCACCTGCCCCCGCGGCGCAGGCCCCCGCACATGCCCCTGCAAATGCCCCCGCAACCGCTCGCCGATCAGCGTCAGCCTGCTGTCGGCCTCCAACTCGTCGCCCGGCAGGGCGAGCGCGGAGTGCAACTGCCCCACCCGCCGCCGCAGCACGGGATCCAGCAGGTCGGGCGCGTCGACGGCGGCCCCGATCAGCTCCTCGCCGAGCACACCGGCATCGAGGTACAGAACCCGCTTGCGGAACCCGTCGGGCGTGGCGGCGGAACCGTTGTGCGGCACGTGCGGCGGCAACAGAGTCACCGTGTCGTGCCGTGCTCGTGCCGATCGAGGTCGTACCGTACGGCGCCGTCGTCGACGAGGAGCAGCGTCCACGCGTCGTGGACGTGCATCGGGTAGGCGTACTCGGTGATGGGGGTCCCCCCGGGTCGAGCGAAGCCGAGACTTGGGGGAGGGCGTGGAAGACCTCCACGACGCCCGGGACAGCCGGGCGCCAGGCGGAGACTTCCTGCCGGGCGACCATGCAAAGAACGTACAAGACGGCGCCGTAGGACGATCGGCAGTCTCGCAGCATGAGCAATGAACCGACCGTGAGCACCGAACCGACGGTGAACACCGAACCGCTGCGCTTCGACACGAAGATCGCCGTCCTGCTGCGCGAGGACCTGGAGACCTGGCAGCGCCTGAACGTCACCGCGTTCCTGGTCAGCGGCCTCGGCCCGACGCTCCCCGAGGTGATCGGGGAGCCGTACGAGGACGCGGACGGCGTCGGCTACCTTCCGATGTTCCGCCAGCCGGTGCTGGTCTTCGAGGGCACGAAGGAGACGCTGGCAGCGGCCCACGCGCGCGTGCTCTCCCGAGCCCTCCCGCGCGCGGTGTTCACGACCGACCTCTTCACCACCGGCAACGACCGGGACAACCGAGCGGCGGTACGCGCCGTCACGACATCCGACCTGGACCTGGCGGGCCTGGCGGTGTACGGCCCGCGCAACGCGGTGGACAAGGTGCTGAAGGGGGCACGGATGCACCCGTGACGTCCATGACATGCGTGACGTCCACGACATCCGTGACGTCCGTGCCCCATGGCGCCGGCGGCTCAGGCGGCGCTGACCTCGGGCTTGGCGGTGGCAGCGGTGCCGACCGAGGTCTCGACGTCGACGTCGACGTCGGCGTTGGCGTCTGCGTCGGCGTGGTCGGCCGGACGGTCGGTGGGGGAAGGGGCGCCGCCCTCCTCGTCCGGCAGCCGGCGCATGAGCACCCCGTACCCGAGCCCCGCCGCCGTTCCCACGATCGCGCACATGCCCCACAGCCAGTTCGCGCCGAAGCGGTCGATGACGAAGCCCGACATCAGCGGGGAGACGAGGGAGGCCACGGCCCAGGAGAGGGTGTACATGCCCTGGTAGCGGCCGCGGCCGTGGGTGGGGGAGAGGCGGACGACGAGGCCGGTCTGGGTCGGGGCGTTGACGATCTCGGCCAGGGTCCACACGCAGACCGTGAGCGCGAAGACGCCGACCGACCCGGCGAAGGCGGTGAGCCCGAACCCGTACCCGGCGAGCACGGAGGAGACGACCAGCAGCTGTCGCGGATCCCGGTGCTCGATGAACCGGGTGACGGGGAGCTGCAGCGCGACGATGAGCACACCGTTGACGGCGATCGCCATGCCGTAGTCGGCCGGTGTGAACCCGGCCGCGCCCATCGCCACGGGCAGTCCCACGGAGCCCTGCTGGAAGACGAGCGCGACGAGGAAGGACAGTCCGACGACGCCCATGAACCGCCCGTCGCGCAGTACGGTCCCGAGCCCGACGGAGTCCTCCCGAGCGGCCTTCTCCTGCTGCTGGGGCCGCGACTCGGGCAGCTTGAGGAAGACGACCACCGCGCACACGAGCGTCATCCCGGCCTCGACGAGGAAGCCGGCGCGGTAACTGACCTCGGCGATGAACCCGGCGGCCATGGAGGAGACGGCGAACCCGAGGTTGATGGCCCAGTAGTTGAGGGAGAAGGCCCGGACGCGGTCCTCGGGCCGCACGATGTCGGCCATCATCGCCTGCACGGCCGGCCGGGAGGCGTTGGAGGCCATCCCGACGAGGAAGGCGACGCCGGCGATGGCGAGAGGGTCGGTGACGAACCCGAGGAGCGCGACGGAGAGGGCGGTGGAGGTCTGCGCGACGAGCAGCGTGGGCCGCCGTCCGAGCCGGTCCGCCATGACCCCGCCGCCGAGGGAGGAGATCACCCCGCCGAGCCCGTGCAGCGAGGCGACGAGTCCGGCGTAGGAGGCGGAGTAGCCGCGGTCGAGGGTGAGGTACAGCGCCATGAAGGTGGCGACGAAGCCGCCGAGCCGGTTGACGAGGGTGCTGGTCCACAGCCACCAGAACTCGCGGGGCAACCCGGAGAGCGTCTCGCGTGTGGCACGTCTCAGGGCGGCGACGGACATGGCGGATCCCCCGGGTGTGTAAGTGTCTCAGGCAGCTCCCAGAACTTACGAGGGGCGGGGCGGGGGAGGCCACTCAATTAACGGATCTCGTCAACCGTCGACGGTCCGTTCTCTCCGCTGTCCGCTGTACGAGCGGGCGCACAACGCTTCGGAGCGGTGGATTACGCTCATACGCATGGCCGACGCACCGTACAAGCTGATCCTCCTCCGCCACGGCGAGAGCGAGTGGAACGCGAAGAACCTGTTCACCGGCTGGGTGGACGTCAACCTGAACGAGAAGGGCGAGAAGGAGGCAGTCCGCGGTGGCGAGCTCCTGAAGGACGCCGACCTCCTCCCCGACGTGGTCCACACGTCCCTCCAGAAGCGCGCGATCCGCACGGCCCAGCTGGCGCTGGAGTCCGCCGACCGCCACTGGATCCCGGTCCACCGCTCCTGGCGCCTGAACGAGCGCCACTACGGCGCCCTCCAGGGCAAGGACAAGGCGCAGACCCTCGCGGAGTTCGGCGAGGAGCAGTTCATGCTCTGGCGCCGCTCCTACGACACCCCGCCGCCGCCGCTGTCGGACGACTCGGAGTTCTCCCAGTCCTCCGACCCCCGCTACGCGTCCATCCCCCCGGAGCTGCGCCCGCGCACGGAGTGCCTGAAGGACGTCGTCGTCCGCATGCTCCCGTACTGGTACGACGGCATCGTCCCGGACCTCCTCGCCGGCCGCACGGTCCTGGTCGCCGCCCACGGCAACTCCCTCCGCGCCCTCGTCAAGCACCTCGACGGCATCTCCGACGCCGACATCGCGGGCCTGAACATCCCGACGGGCATCCCCCTCGCCTACGAACTCGACGCCGACTTCAAGCCGGTGACCCCGGGCGGAACCTACCTCGACCCGGAGGCAGCCGCGGCAGCCATCGAAGCAGTCAAGAACCAGGGCAAGAAGAAGTAAGCGGTACTGATCAAGCCCCCTGCCCGCGGGTTCTCCGCCGGCAGGGGGCTTTTCGGTGGGCCTGGGTCGTCTCTGGCCGTCAGCCGGTTGATCGGGCCGTGCTCAGAGCCTCGGGACGTACGGCTCCGGCTGTTCTCTCGTCTCTGCCTGGGCTCCCGCATCGCGGAGGGCTGAGACGGCTGCCGCCGCGTCCTCCTCGGGCACGCAGGTGAGAACGACGGCGGGAACCTGCGTCGCCAGAACCTTGCTGCGCCAGAGGCTCAGCCCCGTCAGCCGACGCACGACCTGCACCACGTCCATTACACGGACACCAGGGTCGGTGAGCACCACGTCATGGGGCACGTCGTCGCACACCAGCAAGAAGCACCCGTCTGCCATGGCACACCCCGCCCTTCTCCGGTTCGGAGCGTACGAGCCCTCAGACGTCATGTCGCATCATTTGGCGGCGTCGACGACGGTGGCTACGGCCTTGCGGGTTGTGATGTCGACCGGCGGGAACCGCTTCATATGGGCCCGCAGGGCATCAGCGACCGGCCCAGGAAGCGGCACGTCCCGGAGCTTGCCGCCCTTGGGCCGCCCTGGCGCAAGCCGCACCAGGATTCCGGGGAAGGCGCCCGTCGTTCACGGCCGCGCTGAGGGCGGCACGGACGTTGCTACGAACGCCGCAGTTGTCGAGGGTCGCCCGCCCAGTCACGCAGGGAAGGCTCCGTTGTGCCAGGGATGAACCGAACTCCTCAAGCGGGTGTCACAGGTTCGCATCGTGTTGGGGGTACCACCTGGGCAGCAGGGCAGAGGACCGAGCCGGGGCCTCCCCGTCCAGCTTCCGAACTCGGTCTCAAGCAGGGGCACTAGGGTGTCGCCCTCGCCGCTTCTCCTGGGGGACCCGTGAAGCTCATCTGGCTACTGCTTGGCCTGCTCCTCGCCAGTCTCGCAATCGGGGGTGGCATAAGCGCCACCAACGAGGCTGACACCGTCTCCGTCGTCGGCGACCTGTTCATCAGCACACTCCTCGGCTGGGCGGCGATCGCTGCCTGGAAACGCGCCCGCTGAGGCCACGCCGGAGAGGACCGCCCGGTCGGCCGGCGGCAGTCGCCGCCGTACCCGCGTCCGCTCTCGCCGGCGCCAGCCGCTCATGCCGAGACCACCCCGCCTTGCGACCACACTTGCCCGCACCGGGTAATCCCCGGAGGCACGAACACAGGTGAACGCCCCTGCACACGGCCAACTGCCCCACCGACACAGTTGGAAAGCGTGTGCCTGCCGACGGGCCTGGCAGGAAGTGCTGCGCGGCCGGCGCTGGCAGGTCATCGCTTGGCCATCGACGAAGCCCAGCCGTCGGTTAGGTCCCGGACGAGTCTCCGGGCCGCCCCCAGACAGGCCAGGGATGCAACCATTTCCTTCAGAGCTGGACCCCCCGGAAGCCGACCGCGCGCTTGAGACCCTAACCGCAGGCACTGACAACGGACCTGACGGTGATCGCCCGTCGTGGCCGGCTGTCGTCGGCTGAGCCCGCAATCTCTGTCACCCGGCAGACCATCGTCCGATCGGCCCCGTCGGAGCGATCTCCATTGCGCAGGGCGCCAGCCGGTGTCCGACGCCGGCTCTCGCGAAGCTCAGCGCAGGGACCGCCGCTCAATCCTGACGATCATTCAGTTCTGTACAACCCGGGGGGAGCCCCGGGGGTCATAGCTTCCAAGACGACGACCTGAATCCTCGTCCAACAGGGGGCTGACATGATCACCCGCACGATCAAACGCACCTCGCTCACACTCGGGACCGCCGTCGCGCTGACGGTCGGCGGTCTCGGTCTCTCGCCGGAGACCGCGGCGGCCGCGCCGCGCGTGGCCGACGACGAGATAGTGTTCCCACTCGGCACGAGTGGCGGACTCAAGGCCTATATCGAGACCCTCGCGCTGGGCGGCGGGAAGCTCAGCGTGCTGGGGACCGCCGACCCCGAGACGTACCGCGGGCTGTGGGAGTTCGACCTCCCGGCCGTCGGCGCCCCGCAGCCGGGGCCCCGGAAGCTCGCGGCCTCAGGAGTCTGGTCCAACTATCCGTGCGAGGGCGTCGATCCCTCGGACTACACGTGCAGTGCGTTCTACTCCGAACTGTGGGCGCTCGGCGACGGCCGGGTCGCCTACATGACGCCGTTCGGGAGCCAGGAGGCCCTCGGCGGCGGGGTCCCCCAGAGCGAGACCGGACTCGGCCCGTTCTCCTGGGAGTCCCCGGACCGCGTGGTGGCCGCCGGCGGTTCGTACGTCGCGGTCAACGACGACGACGTGCAGCGCATCGGCTCCTTCGACCCGAGCGTGCCGTACCCGGGGCAGGTCCACACCCGGTCGGTCACCGCGGTGTCCATCTGGGGCACGAAACTCTGGAAGCCGGGCAGCACCGCAGGCACGGTCAACTCCTACGACCTGGTCAGCAAGGCGAACTCGGCGAACCTCACGCTCGGCTCCGGCTGCGTCCCCGACAACCTGCAGGCGGTCGGGCAGTGGCTGTACTGGCGCTGCTCCGCGTCGGACAAGGCCGGCGTGTGGGACCACAGCACCGGCAAGAACATCCCCGTCCCCGGGGCGCTGCCCGCGAAGGTCGGCGACGGCTATCTGGTCCAGCAGTCCGAGGACAGGCGGACGGTGACGCTCACCGACTTCCACCTCGGCGGCGGCCACGCGGCCACCACCCCCTTCTTCACGGTCCCCGACGGGACGTCGATCGACATGCTGACCGCCGACCGCTACGGCGGCCACGTGGCCTACGCCGACAACCAGCGGATGATCCACATCCGGCCGGTGGCGGTGCCGCGGTCGCGGATCAGCCTGTTCGACTGGACCGCCGACTCCACCGTGGACCTGCGCAAGGCGAGCGACAGCCTGTGGGAGGGCACCTGGCGGCTCACCCGCCCGCCCGCGTCCTGGACGGTCACCATCAAGGACGCGTACGGCGCCACCGTCCGCACCCTCACCAGCAGCGCCCACGAAGGCGCCGCGATCCGCGCCGCCTGGGACGGCAAGGACGACGCGGGCGAGAAGGCGGTGAGCGGCCGCTACAACTGGACCGTGACCGTGAACCCGGGCGACGGCGGCGCCGTCCGCACCCTCCCGACCGGGAGCTTCCTGCTCTCCGGCGGCCGGTCCGGCTTCCGCGACGCCGACACCGACGGCTACGGCGAGCTGTACACGATGACCAGCAGCGGCCTGCTCGAGGCCCACCGGTTCTCCGGCGGCAGCCTGACCGACGCCCGTGGCTGGTCGGGCTGGAACCCGGACACCCGCTTCGTCCCCGTCGGCGACATGACCGGCGACGGCTGCTCCGACATGCTCAGCAGGACCGCCGACGGCAACCTCTACCGGCAGTCCGGCGGCTGCACCGGCGTCTTCCTGCCGGACGCCGAGCGGACACTGGTCGGCTCCGGCTGGGGCGGCTTCGACGCCATCGTCGCCGCCGACGACTTCACCGGCGACCACCGCCCCGACCTGCTGGCCCGCCAGGCCGCGACCGGCGACCTCTACCTGTACAAGTCCAACGATCAGGGCCGGATGGACCCGGGTACGCGCGTCGGCACCGGATGGAAGGGGTACACGATCGTGGGCGCCGCCGACGTGACCGGCGACGGCATCGGCGACCTCATGGCGCGGGACGCCGCCGGCGAGCTGTGGCGCTACGACGGCAACGGCACGGGCGGATTCAAGCCGAGGACGCTGGTGTTCCAGGACTGGGGCGCCGGCCGCAACGCGATCATCGCGGTCGGCGATGTGACCGGCGACGGCTTCCCCGACCTCGTCTCCCGTACGACCGACGGCAAGCTGCTGCGGAACAAGGGCTGGGGCGACGGCACTTTCAGCGCCACCTACACCCTCGCCGCCTCCGGCTGGCAGGGGTATCAATCGCTGTTCTGAGCCGGCGCCGTCACGCCGGTGACGTTGCTGCCGAAGGTCCGGGGTGCGGCCCCGGGCCTTCGGCAGCCGGTGTTCCGACGGGGCGCGGGACGGCCGAGGAGTGCCTGGCCACATAGGCCTCCAGGGGCTCCAGAGCGCTCCACGCCTGATCGAAACTGTCCGCGAAGTACGCCAGGAACTTGGCATTTTCGATTCTGAATCCCGTGAGCTGTTGTCGACCTGCTCCGGAGAAGGAAAGATAGCTGACCGATTTGTCGATGAGGCCGATGTTGTACCAACCGCAAGAAGCGCTCCAGGGCATGACCCGCGCCTCGTAGGTATACAGGTCTTTCACGTCTTCCTGATGTTGCCTCAGCCACTCGAAGTAGGCCGCCCTCGGCACACCCTTCCGCTCGGGGACGCCGATGATGCGCCGCACGCTCGCGCACTCGGCCGAGTTGTCCCTGGCCCACTGCAATACCGTGTCGTAGTAAGAGGCGGGTTCCGCGGACCCCCATTGGGCGGGCGGATGAAGCCGCACATAGGTGAGGCGGATTTCGGTCTGGGCGGCGCGAATGCCGTCGGCGGCAGCGCTGTAGAACGAGGGCGGATCCGGGTAGCACACCATCTCCACCGAGGACGTGGTCTGGAACGCCTCGGAAAGACCTGGCCCCGCGCCGAGAACCCGTGGTTCCCGGCTCGCGTCGACGGCGTCCCGCTTCAGATCGTCGAGTTCCGTCTTGGCCTCACGCCACAACTGCCCCCAGTGCGCCCAGTCACCGCCGAGCGCGATCACCAGCCGACGGGTGACCGTCTCGCTCGGCAGACGATGCCCGTTGAGCACCTCGGAAACCGTGGCCTGACTGCACTGGGCCCGCGAGGCGATCGTCTTGACCTGAGGTTCACCGGCGGTGATGCGCAACCGTCGCAGCTCCGCGGCGAAGCGCCGCACCGACGGTGAATCGGAATGCCGGTAGGTGCCCAAGATGCCCCCTCGCGTTCAACCCCCACTAGGCGACTGAGATCGTCCCACCGGAATCTTCGAACGCGCAGAGTTTCACCGAATTTCGTTGAAGAGAGCCGCCTTTCCGGCCGCGCTTCCGTGCGGATCGAGATACCCGGGAATCCCTGGACCGGTCGACGAGGCAACTGCTCGAATGTCCATCACCTCAGGCAGGACAAGACAGGAAGAGGTGAGGACGCGTGCACACCACGTTCAGGACCGTGCTCCACGGCCACTACATGACGTTCGTAGCCATTCTCGTGACCGGAATGATCCTGATCATCGCAGGGAACGGAATTTCGGAGTCGACGTCGATCTACCTCGACTGCATGCTCGGTGTGGCCGGCCTGCTCGCCGCCTATGCGCTCGCAGCGCCCGCCGGCCCGGCTGACGTCGGCGGCGGTGCCGACAGGGTCGTGACGTAGTCGGACAGCGTGGTCGTCGTGGCTGCGTACTGCGGCAGCGCGGCGCACCCGTAGGGCAACGGATCGGCCGGTTCTCGTCACCAGTGGGTCACAGGTCGGTGGCCGGGAGAACCCGAGTGCCTGCCCGTTCTGTCTGCGTTGGCGAAGGTCGGCGGCGAGGGCGAAGGCTCTCGGCGATTCGGATTCGGGGGGCGCCATGCAGTACGGCAACGCACGGTACGGGAACAGGCAGCACGGGGACATGCGGGGGGACATGCGCTACGGGAACGGCGTTCGGGGGCCGGTGACGTTGGCTGTCCTGGTCTCGGCCGCCGCTCTGATGGTGACGGGGTGCCAGCCGACGGAGTCCCCCTCCGCCTCGGCGAGTTCCTCCGCCGCGAGCTCGACCTCCGCGAGTTCCGCGCCGGCTGGTTCCGCTCCCGCGAGTTCTCCTTCCGAGGCGTCCCCTTCCGAGGCGTCCCCCTCCGCGAGCTCCCCGAGCTCCGCCGCCTCGGCTCCCGGTGCCGACGGCTCGCCGGCCGGCGCCGTGCCGACGTGCTCCGCGGGCAGTCTGGAGGTCGCCGCCCGTCAGGCCGCCGATCGCCCGGCCGGTACGGGGACCGGCGCGGCGGTCGTCCGTTTCACCAACGTCTCGGCCAAGCCCTGTGTCCTCAAGGGCCATCCGTCCGTCGCGGGGGCCGGCAACGGGTCCCCCGAGCACAACTCGCCGCTCACCGTCACGCCCACCGGCTCCGCCTCGCCGGTGACGGTGGCTCCCGGCGGCAGGGCGTGGGTGAAGCTGACCTTCGTGCAGGTGCAGGGGGAGGCCGACGGGTATTGCGCGTCCGGCGCGGAGCCCGTCGTGTACCCCACGATCGTCGTCGGCCTGCCCGGGTCGGGGGCGTACCAAGTCGCCCTGGAAGACGGCCAGTTCGCCGAGTGCGACAACAAGGTGACCGTCACCGCCGTATCGGCGGTCGAGCCGTCCTGACCCGGTTCACCGTCCTTCCAGCCGCTGCACCAGCGCACGCAGGGCGCGCAGCTCCGCGTCCAGTGCCTGTGCGCCTTCGCGGGTGAGGGAGATCCAGGTGCGGGGGCGTCGGCCCGCGTAGCCCTTCTCGATCCCGATCAGGCCCGACTCCTCCAGCACTTTCAGGTGCCGGGAGAGGTTTCCGTCCGTGACGGCCAGTTGCTGTTTCAGGAAGCCGAACTCGACCCGGTCGGCCTCGCGGGCGACGGTGAGGACGCCGAGCCGCACCCGCTGGTGGACGGTGTCGTCCAGCCCCTGGGTCGGGTGCGGTTCCTCATCGTCGTCCGGTACGGCGATCGGGTCCTCGACGCTCATGCGGCGACCGTACCCGCACCTGTACCCACGTCCGTGCCGGCGTCCGTGCCGGCGTCCGCACCCGTCCGCCGGCGGGCCAGCGCCCACTCCGCCAGGCCCGCGAGCAGCAGGACGGCGGCCAGCAGGAGCCCCTTGGCCTGCGGGCCGTCGGTCCAGTCGGGGTCGGCCGGATGCAGCCAGGGGAGCCAGCCGCTGCCCCAGGACGCTCCGAGGTAGCCGGTGAGCAGCAGGGCGTGTGCGGCGCCGGCCGTCGCGGTGATCCAGCTGCGTTCGGCCACGCCGAGGGCGAGGAGGCCGACGCCGACCAGGTACCAGGGGGAGGCGTAGCTGTTCTCCAGCAGATCGAGCGCCGGCGGCTGGGGCTGGTTCAGGCCGAGCAGGAGCAGCAGCAACGCCGCCATGACCGCCGTCGTGGCCGCCGTGGTGGCGACGATCCAACCGCGGCGGCGCGGGACGATGCCGCGGGCCTCGCCCCGCAGGCGGTACCAGCGGGCGACGACCAACCACGCCAGGGGGAGCAGCGCGAACCACACGCCCCATGCCGTGAACCGCAGGACCGCCCCGTCGAACTCGCCCTCCAGGCACGGGGTTCCGGGTTCGTGCACCACGCACAGGCCGGTCAGCTCGGCGTGCGCGAAGGCCGGATACGACGCGATGTTGCGGCCGTGCGCCCCGAAGTTGAACGCGTACCGGGCGACGGGAGCTGCCGCCAGCGCCAGCAGTCCGAAGCCGAGGAGGGGCGCCCAGGAACCGTTCAGCTGCGTACGGGTCCTGGCCCGCAGTCCCTCCGCGGCGGCCAGCAGCCCCGCTGCCCCCGCACGTGTCTCCACTGCCCCGAGTGCGTGTGCACCTGCTCCCGGCTCGCCCATGTCGCCCCCCCCTGATGATCACCTCGGCCGCATTAACTCTGCAATGCAAAGTACATTGCAGTCAAGAGTTCAAGTCGGCGGAGGGTGAGCGTCGGTGGGACGAGTCGCCGAGTCGGGTGGGGCCTCACACCGTCAGCGGAACCGCGTGGATCTCGTCCGCCTTGTGGCCGGTGCGCTCGTGGACGCGTTGGACCGCTTCCGCCGAGGGGCCCTCGGAGAGGCAGTAGACGGTTCCGGACTCCGGGTCCGCCCAGGCGCGTTCGAAGTGCACGCCCTCTTCGCCCTCGACGGCGAGGTCCGCCCGGTGGGCCTCCAGGAGTTGGTCGGCCGTGATGCCCTGCATGCCGTGGTGGACGTCCATGAAGCGGGTCATGACTGCCCGCCCCCTTCCGTGCTCGTGCCTGCCTGTCTCGTCCATGCTGCGCCTGTGCTCCCCTCGGGGCGACCGCACGACGAAGGGCCCATGACGAAGGGCCCCGGTGGCCATGACGAAGGGCCCCGGCGCACGCATGCACCGGGGCCCTTCACCGTCGTACGAGATCAACCGCGCTCGGCGTCGACCGCGGTCGGCGTCAGCCGCACTGGCAGGGGCTGCCCGACTGGCACCCGCAGCCGCACCCCGAACCGCAGCCGCACGCGCCGATCAGCATCAGGTTCCTGATCTCGGCGGGCTGCTCGGTCGGGCGTTCCTGTGTGGGGTCGGGCGGGGGAGTGATGGGGGACTCGGCCATGGGTTCCTCCCGGAGGCGTAGGGCCTGTGCCCATTGCATGCCCGTTCCGCTGGGCGCATCAACGGCGCACAGTGGCTCGCGCACGCCCCGGCCCACTCCGCGCAGGCCCCCCTCAGGCCCGCTCCGGACCCCTCGGGTCCCCTCAGGTCTCCTCAGGTCCCTTCCGTCGCTCAGGCCCCTTCCGGCGCCCCCGCCGTCCCGCCCGCCGGCTGAATGTCCGGCTGCACGTCGAGCTGGAGCTCGTCCGCGTGCTCGCCCGTCACCAGGAACACCACGCGCTTGGCGACGGCCACCGCGTGGTCGGCGAAGCGCTCGTAGTAGCGGCCCAGCAGCGTGACGTCGACGGCCGTCTCGATGCCGTGCTTCCAGCGCTCGTCGATCAGGTGCTGGAAGAGCGTGCGGTGCAGGAGGTCCATCTCGTCGTCGTCCGACTCCAGCTGGAGCGCCAGGTCGACGTCCTTGGTGATGATGCACTCCGCGGCCTTCGCCATCAGGCGCTGCGCGAGCTGGCCCATCTCCAGGATCGTGGCGTGCAGGTCGTGCGGCACCGCACGGTTGGGGAAGCGCAGTCGCGCCAGCTTCGCCACATGCTGGGCGAGGTCGCCGGAACGCTCCAGGTCGGCCGACATCCGCAGTGACGTGACCACGATCCGCAGGTCCGTCGCCACCGGCTGCTGGCGCGCCAGCAGTGCTATGGCCTTCGCCTCCAGGTCGTGCTGGAGCTCGTCGACCTTCTGGTCGGCCTCGATGACGCTCTCGGCCAGCTTGAGGTCGGCGTCGAGAATGGCGGTCGTGGCGCGTCCGATCGCCGACCCGACCAGCCGGGCCATCTCCACCAGGCTGTCGCCGATCGAGTCCAGTTCCTCGTGGTACGCGTCCCGCATCAGGATTCCCTCTCGTGCGTCGTTCTCGGGGTTCGGTGTTCGGTCTCGGTTGCGGTTCCTGGGGTCAGAACCGGCCGCGAGACCTGGACGGAACCGGCGGTGAAACCGGCGCCGACCGGCCGTGGAACCGGTGCTGCGAACCCCACGGTCCCACGCTCCGCCCTGTACGCGTCGATTTCCGTCACCTCAAATGAACCACCACTGGCTCCAAGGTGAACTCTGGGCGACGAGTGTTCGAGCTCGCACCTCGATGGCTGTGGCCAGGACGGAACCCGTGCCTAACCTGGGTGCATGGACGTGAACGCGGCGGTCGCCGCAGCGGCAGCGATCGCCGGGGTGCTCACCGGTGTCATCGCCATGCTGGCGTTCCGCTGGAGCGAGCGGGAGCAGAAGCGCCCCACGCGCACCTCCCTGCACACGGACCCGGTGCTTCCGCCGGGAGTGGACACCGTCCTGTCCGTGCTCCGCTCCTCCGCCGTCGTGCTCGACGAGGCCGACGCCGTCGTCAAGGCAAGCTCCGCCGCGTACGCCCTCGGGCTGGTCCGCGGCGGCCGGCTCAGTGTCGAGCCCATGCTGAAGATGGCGCGGGACACCAGGCGCGACGGGGAGATACGCCAGGTCGAGCTGGACCTTCCCCGGCGCGGGACCGGGCGCGGCGAGGCCCTCGCCGTATCCGCGAGAGTCGCCCCGCTGGGCTCCCGGCTCGTCCTCCTCCTCGTCGAGGACCTCACCGAGGCCCGTCGTATCGAGGCGGTGCGGCGGGACTTCGTGGCGAACGTCAGCCACGAGCTGAAGACCCCCGTCGGAGCGCTCTCCCTCCTCTCCGAGGCCGTCATGGACGCCTCGGACGACCCTGAGGCGGTGGAGCGGTTCGCCGGCCGGATGCAGATCGAGGCCACCCGGCTGACCAGCCTGGTCCAGGAGCTCATCGACCTGTCGAGGGTCCAGAACGACGATCCCCTTGAGGACGCCGAACCGGTCGGCGTCGACGAACTGGTCGCCGAGGCCGTCGACCGCTGCCGGCACCAGGCCGGCACCAAGCAGATCACCATGGCCGCCGGAGGCACCGCCGACCTGCGGGTCTTCGGCAACCGGGGCCAGCTGGCAGCGGCCCTGGGCAACCTGGTCGAGAACGCCGTGAACTACTCGCCCGCCCGCACCCGCGTCGGCATAGCCGCACGCAGGGTGAGCGCGCCCGGCGGGGATCTGATCGAGATCGCCGTGACCGACCAGGGCATCGGCATCTCCGACAAGGACAAGGAGCGCATCTTCGAGCGCTTCTACCGCGTCGACCCGGCCCGCTCCCGCCAGACGGGTGGCACGGGCCTCGGGCTGGCGATCGTCAAGCACGTGGCCGCCTCGCACGGCGGGGAGGTCACGGTGTGGAGCGCCGAGAACCAGGGCTCCACGTTCACCCTGCGGCTGCCGGAGGCGGGCGCGGCCCGCGACCGCGCGCATCAGCACCCGGACCCGGACGAGGTCGACGACGTCGACGACCTCGACGAGGTCGCCCACTCCTCCCCTCACCACCCCGCACCAGCACCATCCCGCGCCTCTTCCCCCGATTCGACCGCGTACCAGACGCTTTCCGCCCCGGAGGTCCTTCCGTGACCCGAGTGCTCGTCGTCGAGGACGAGGAGTCCTTCTCCGACGCCCTGTCGTACATGCTCCGCAAGGAGGGCTTCGAGGTCGCCGTCGCGACCACAGGGCCCGACGGACTCGACGAGTTCGAGCGCAACGGCGCCGACCTCGTCCTCCTCGACCTGATGCTGCCGGGCCTGCCCGGCACGGAGGTGTGCCGCCAGCTGCGCGGCCGCTCCAACGTCCCCGTGATCATGGTGACCGCCAAGGACAGCGAGATCGACAAGGTCGTCGGCCTGGAGATAGGAGCCGACGACTACGTCACCAAGCCCTTCTCCTCGCGCGAGCTCGTCGCCCGCATCCGGGCCGTCCTGCGCCGCCGCGGGGAGCCCGAGGAGGTGACCCCGGCGGCCCTGGAGGCCGGCCCGGTCCGCATGGACGTCGACCGCCACGTCGTGACGGTCTCCGGCTCCAAGGTCGACCTCCCCCTCAAGGAGTTCGACCTCCTGGAGATGCTGCTGCGCAACGCCGGCCGCGTCCTGACCCGCATGCAGCTGATCGACCGGGTCTGGGGCGCCGACTACGTGGGCGACACCAAGACCCTGGACGTCCACGTCAAGCGGCTCCGCGCCAAGATCGAGCCGGACCCGGGCGCACCGCGCTACCTGGTGACGGTCCGGGGGCTCGGGTACAAGTTCGAGCCGTAAACCGGGGTTCGCTCCGTGAACCCCGGGGCGAGTCGGGGATGTGTGAAGGGCGGTACCCCACCTGGGGTACCGCCCTTCACACGTGTACGAGGCTCAGGCTCAGTGGCCCGTCTCCGACGAGCTGGGGGAGGCCGAGGCGGACGGAGAGCCCGACGCGGCGGCCCCGCCCGCGGTCGCCGACCCGGAGGGCGACGCGCTGCCGGACGGCGAGGCGCTGCCGGAGGGCGACTTCGACGGCTTCGGGGAGGCGGTCGGCATCTTGCTCGGGCCCCACCCGGAGAAGTAGCTCTCGGCGGGGACGACGAACGCGCGCAGGCTGATCTCGCCGGTGTCGCTGAAGGTGAACGTGATCTTCTGCGCGTTGCCGTCCTGGACGGCCTCACGGCTGCTCGGCAGGACCGCGGAGGCGTTGTCCGCGCCGCCGATGACGAGCGAGCCGCCGGCCGGGACGGTCACCTTGCCGTTGCCCTTGGCGGGCTTGAGCTCGGCGGACTTGCCGGTGCCGTCGACGACGACGGAGTCCAGCGTCTGGGCGTGGTCACCGCTGTTGAAGACGGTCGCCGAGATCACGGCGGGACCGGTCGACTCCAGGTCGGGCTGGGTGATGACGACGACGTTCTGCAGCTTGATGGCGCCGACGCTCGCGGCGGCGTTGTCCGGCTTGATCTCCAGGGTCTGCGAGTCGTTGCCGGCGCCGCAGGCGGCGAGCGAGGCGATCGAGAACGCGATGACGGAGGCGGCGAGGGCGCCGCGTCGAAGGCTGCTGCTCACGGCGGCGGCAACTCCTTGAACACGCGGGCGGCTTTCCTTTGAATCAAGCCGTCCTAAGGGTCTGTCAGCGGGCCTTAGGTTACCGAGCCGTTCCCGCGCCGCCGCACCCGACCCGCCTCTAGAGCGATCCCACGCCCCTACGGATGCTCTGGCAGGGCTTCGCCACCACCGTCCCGACCACCACAACTGACCCGCGAGTCACATTGGCTTCACCGGCCGTCTTCTCCTCGTCTTCCCGCGCTCTTCCGGGCGGTCCGCCATTCACATAAGCGCGCTCGACGTCCACGCGCGGATTTTCCGTGAAGGAAAACGAGGCGATCCCCGGAATTGATCACAGCCCCGCTCGAAGAGCCGATGATCAATTCCGGAAACGACTCGTATCCGGCCGCACGCACCGAACGGAGTAGCGGAAGTCGCACGCTTGGAAGCGGACATATGTGGACGTTCGACCGTTCGCGTGGGCCTCCGGATGTGTGTAACGTGCGCGTTTCTCCCCCCTCGGAGAGCCGCTCCGACCTGCGAATACCTGCCTCCGCAGCCCCTGCGCAGCACGTCCCTGTTGCTGTTGTCAAGCCCCGAGATATGCCCTGACCTGCGAAAACGCCATTCAGAACCCGCAGTTTCCGTGTTACCCTGGATAGCCACGGAAGGGGTACCTGTCACATGACGTTCAAGGTTGGCGACACCGTGGTCTATCCCCATCACGGGGCCGCGCTGATCGAGGCCATCGAAACTCGCCAGATCAAAGGCGTGGACAAGACCTACTTGGTGCTGAAGGTCGCCCAGGGTGACCTGACGGTACGTGTGCCAGCGGACAATGCGGAGTTCGTCGGCGTGCGTGATGTGGTCGGTCAGGACGGGCTGGACCGGGTCTTCGAGGTGCTGCGCGCGCCGTACGCCGAGGAGCCCACGAACTGGTCGCGTCGTTACAAGGCAAATCTGGAGAAGCTCGCCTCCGGCGATGTCATCAAGGTCGCGGAAGTCGTGCGTGACCTGTGGCGTCGTGAGCGCGAGCGCGGACTCTCCGCCGGTGAGAAGCGCATGCTCGCCAAGGCTCGTCAGATCCTGGTGAGTGAGCTCGCTCTCGCGGAGAACACCAACGAGGACAAGGCCGAAGCGCTGCTCGACGAGGTTCTCGCGTCCTGACGCCGGCCCGACTACCGGCTTCAGCACACTGAAGAACACTGAAATGCCGCGGTGCCCGATGACGTATCAACCGTCGCCGGGCGCTGCGGCATGTTCGCGCTCGGACACCGCCGTACGCCCTGCACCCTCGAGCACCTCCGAGAGCGAACCCCGGCGCCGAAGGCGCCCCCGGTACTTCTGCGTACTTCTGCAGTACTTCCGCTTGCGGTACTTCGATACTGGGTGTGCCGGGCCCGGGCTGCTGCCTCGACCGTACGTCACGGAAGGGTCCGGTCAAGGCGTCGCGCCCGGCACTTCCCAGGCCATACCCACGCCAGGCCAGCACACAAACCTGACAGGAACCGATGTCTGACGATTCGCGTCCCTCCCCCGCGCCCGCCCGCACGGCCGCGGTGATTCCGGCCGCCGGACGTGGCGTGCGCCTCGGTCCGGGCGCTCCCAAAGCGCTCCGCACGCTGAGCGGCACGCCCATGCTGATCCACGCGGTGCGCGCCCTGGCCGCCTCCCGCGCCGTCTCCCTGGTCGTCGTCGTGGCCCCGCCCGACGGCGCCGCCGAGGTCAAGTCCCTCCTCGACGCGCACGCGCTGCCCGACCGCACCGACTTCCTGGTCGTCCCCGGCGGCGAGTCCCGCCAGGAGTCCGTGAAACTGGGCCTGGACGCACTGCCGCCCGGCCACGACATCGTCCTCGTGCACGACGCCGCCCGGCCCCTCGTCCCCGTGGACACCGTGGACGCCGTGATCGAGGCCGTCCGCGAGGGCGCCCCCGCCGTCGTCCCGGCGCTGCCGCTCGCGGACACCGTCAAGGAGGTCGAACCGGCCGCGACCCCCGGCGACCCCGAGCCGGTCGTCGCCACCCCCGACCGCGCCCGCCTGCGCGCCGTCCAGACCCCGCAGGGCTTCGACCGCGCCACCCTGATCCGCGCCCACGAGACGGTCACGGACAACGTCACCGACGACGCGAGCATGGTCGAGCAACTCGGCCTGACCGTCGTGGTCGTGCCCGGCCACGAGGAGGCCTTCAAGGTCACCCGCCCGCTGGACCTGGTCCTCGCGGAGGCGGTCCTGGCCCGCAGGAGGCTCAACGATGGCTTCTGAGACGCCCTTCGCATCCGTGCCGCCCTTCGCGGGCGTCCCGCTTCCCCAGGTCGGCATCGGCACCGACATCCACGCCTTCGAGGAAGGCCGCGAGCTGTGGTGCGCGGGCCTGAAGTGGGAGGGCGAGGGACCCGGCCTGGCCGGGCACTCCGACGCGGACGTCGTCGCGCACGCCGCCTGCAACGCGCTGTTCTCCGCCGCAGGACTCGGCGACCTGGGACAGCACTTCGGCACCGGCCGCCCCGAATGGTCCGGCGCGTCGGGCGTCACCCTGCTCACCGAGGCCGCCCGGATCGTCCGCGCGGCCGGCTTCGCCGTCGGCAACATCGCCGTACAGGTCGTCGGCCCCCGCCCCAAGATCGGCAAGCGGCGCGACGAGGCGCAGAAGATCCTGTCGGAGGCGGCAGGAGCCCCCGTGTCGGTGTCCGGCGCGACGACCGACGGCCTCGGCTTCCCGGGACGCGACGAAGGGCTGATGGCGGTCGCCACGGCCTTGGTGGTCCGCACGTCCTGACCTGTGCCGTACCCGTGCCGTACCTATGCCGTCGGGTGTCGTGTCTCGGGGGCGTGAGCCAGGAATCCCTCTTGTCCGAGCGGGGAGGGTTCAAGAATGCGCGGCCCTTGTAGGGATGGGCGTGGTGCACTGCCCCGCGCCCACTACCCTGGAGTGGTGACCATTCGCCTGTACGACACCAGCGCCCGGCAGATCCGTGACTTCGCCCCGCTCCTGCCGGGTTGTGTCTCGATCTACCTCTGTGGCGCCACCGTGCAGGCGGCCCCGCACATCGGGCACATCCGCTCGGGCCTGAACTTCGACATCATGCGCCGCTGGTTCGAGTACCGCGGCTACGACGTCACGTTCATCCGCAACGTCACCGACATCGACGACAAGATCATCGCCAAGTCGCACGACCAGGGCCGCCCCTGGTGGTCCATCGGCTACGACAACGAGCGGGCGTTCAACGACGGCTACGAGGCACTCGGCTGCCTGCCGCCCACGTACGAGCCGCGCGCCACCGGGCACGTCCCGGAGATGATCGAGATGATGCGCGGCCTCATCGAGCGCGGCCACGCCTACGAGGCCGACGGCAGCGTCTACTTCGACGTGCGGTCCTTCCCCGGGTACCTGGCGCTGTCCAACCAGGACATCGACGACCTGCGCCAGCCGACCGAAGAGGGCATCACCGGCAAGCGCGACCCGCGCGACTTCGCGATGTGGAAGGCGACCAAGCCGGGCGAGCCCGACTGGGAGACGCCCTGGGGCCGCGGCCGTCCCGGCTGGCACCTGGAGTGCTCGGCGATGGCCCACAAGTACCTGGGCTCCGCCTTCGACATCCACGGCGGCGGCCTCGACCTGATCTTCCCGCACCACGAGAACGAGATCGCCCAGGCCAAGGCCTTCGGCGACGAGTTCGCCCGGTACTGGGTGCACAACGCCTGGGTCACCATGAGCGGCGAGAAGATGTCGAAGTCCCTCGGGAACTCCGTCCTCGTCTCCGAGATGGTCAAGCAGTGGCGCCCGATCGTCCTGCGCTACTACCTCGGCACCCCCCACTACCGCTCGATGATCGAGTACAGCGAGGAGTCGCTGCGCGAGGCCGAGTCGGCGTTCGCGCGGATCGAGGGCTTCGTGCAGCGCGTCGTCGAGAAGGCCGGGGGAGCCGTCGAACCGGCCGCCGAGGTGCCGCCCGCGTTCGCCGAGGCGATGGACGACGACCTGGGCGTCCCGCAGGCCCTGGCCATCGTCCACACGACGGTCCGGCAGGGGAACTCGGCCCTCGCCGCCGACGACAAGGAAGCCGCCGTGGCCCGCCTCGCCGAGGTCCGCGCCATGCTCGGCGTCCTCGGCCTGGACCCGCTCGACGCGCACTGGGCCGGCGAGGAGAGCCGGGGCGAGGACCTGCACGGCGTGGTCGACAGCCTCGTCCGACTCGTCCTCGACCAGCGGGAGTCGGCCCGCGCACGCAAGGACTGGGCGACCGCGGACGCCATCCGCGACCAGCTCACCCAGTCCGGCCTGGCCATCGAGGACGGGCCGCAGGGCCCGCGCTGGAGCCTCGGCCCGCGCTGACTCCGCACCTAGATCGACTGTGCCGCCCGGCCTCCCGGGCGGCACACTGCATAAGACGTACATACGAACACACCAAGCTCACGGAGACGAGTAACTCATGGCAGCCAACAACCGCCGCATGTCCGGCAAGAAGGGCGCGCAGGTCGGCAGTGGCGGCCAGCGGCGCCGAGGCCTGGAGGGCAAGGGCCCGACCCCGCCCGCCGAGATGCGCAAGGGACACAAGAAGAACCGCATCGCCGGCGCCAAGGCCAAGCAGGCCGTGCGCCGGCCCGTGCAGCGCGGCCGGGGCGGAAAGGGCACGTCCGAGATGGTCGTCGGCCGCAACCCGGTCGTCGAGGCGCTGCGCGGCGGCGTGCCCGCGAGCACGCTCTACGTCCAGCAGTTCATCGACAACGACGAGCGGGTGCGCGAGGCGCTCCAGCTCGCGGCCGAGCGCGGCGGCATCAACCTCATGGAGGCGCCGCGCCCCGAGCTGGACCGCATGACCAACGGCCTCAACCACCAGGGCCTGGTCCTCCAGGTCCCGCCGTACGAGTACGCGCACCCCGAGGACCTGGCCGCGGCCGCCTACGACGACGGCGAGGACCCGCTGATCGTCGCCCTCGACGGCGTGACCGACCCGCGCAACCTGGGCGCCGTCGTCCGCTCCGTCTCCGCCTTCGGCGGCCACGGCGTCGTCGTCCCCGAGCGGCGCGCGGCCGGTATGACGGCCGGCGCCTGGAAGACGTCCGCCGGCACGGCCGCCCGCACCCCGGTCGCCCGCGCCACCAACCTCACCCGCGCGCTGGAGGCCTACAAGAAGGCCGGCATCGTCGTGGTCGGCCTCGCGGCCGACGGTGAGCACGAGGTCGGCGAACTGGCCGCCCTGGACGGCCCCCTCGTCATCGTCGTCGGCAGCGAGGGCAAGGGCCTGTCCCGGCTGGTCGGCGAAACATGCGACTACCGGGTGCGCATCCCGATGCCGGGTGGCGCGGAGTCGCTGAACGCCGGTGTGGCGGCGGGGATCGTCCTGTACGAGGCGGCTCGACGCAGGGCCTGACGGCGGATGGGGCGGAGCGCGGCAGGGCAGGGCGGGGCAGGTCCTTCCGGCCGCGCTGCACGGGCCGGCTCGGCTCGGCCCCGACTGGTTCGGACCGGCTCGGACCCGCTCGTGACGCTTCCGGACGGGCGTCCGAAAGTTCACTCGAACGGGTTAATCCCGGCGGGTAGTGCAACCTTGACGGAGTCCGGACAGATCCGGCGGGTCAAAGCAGTGTCCTAAACACACGTCACTCGGTTAGATGAGTGTGGACACCAGAACACCCCGCACTCCCACGGGGGACCGCTCGTCGGGATTCGACGACGCTCCCGCGCTGAGCATGGTGAAGGTGCCGAGCGATCCGGCGCAGATCATCGTCAGCCACGCGAGCTTCCGCGTGCAGCTGGGCGCGTCGGCGCGGCGTAACCAATCCCCGCGGATCGCCCGGCACGTGAGCGCCATCGATGACACCGCGCGCATCCCCTTCGTCGGGGCGGCCGGCAGAGCGGGCGCCGCTTCCGCCGGCCGTCGGCGGGCCGTCGTCTGGAGCGGCCAGACCGCCCCCGACGACACCGGCGCCCACCGACTGCTGCAGGCCGTGCGGGCAGGCAGCGTCGGCCACGGCGAACCGCCCACGGCCGACGCCGGAGCCACCCAGGTCATCCCCCGCGTCGGCATGGGCGACAGAGGCTACGACGGCGGCCTCGCCGCACAGACCCTCGAAACCCCCGTCGTCGGCGCCCAGCGCGCCCCCGCCGCCGGCGAGCACCGCCTCCTGCCGAACATGCGCACCGTCGGCAGCGCCTACGACGAACCCGCCTACGACGAACTCGCCTACGACGACGCCCGGTTCGACGACTTCGGCGACACCGACGCCGACGCCGGCCCGGACCAGGACCCGGACGAGGACCGGGCCCCGCGCAGCCGACGGCAGAGCGACGACCCGGCCCGGCACGCCTATTACCCCGGCCGCCGCATGAACCTCGGAGTGGTCCTCCTCCCGCTCCGCATCTTCCTCGGCTTCATCTCCATCTACGGCGGCATGAGCAAACTGTGCGACCCCGTCTACTTCGACGGCGGCAAGCGCGGCTCCATGGTCAAGTGGCTCAACACCCTGCACCCCTGGGAAGTCGCCGAGCCCCTGCGCCAGTTCGCGCTGCACCACCCCATCGGCTCCGGCCTCGTCATCGCCTTCCTCCAGGTCGTCGTCGGCGTCCTCACCGTCCTGGGCTGCTGGCAGCGGGTCGCCGCGGTCGTCGGCGCGGGACTCTCCGCCGCGCTCATCGTCACCGTCAGCTGGAAGACCGTCCCGGTCTACGACACCCCCGACATCATCTACCTCGCCGCCTGGTCGCCGCTGATCATCGCCGGCGCCCCCGTCTACTCCGTCGACGGCCGCCTCGCCGCCGGCGCCTGGCGCCGGCTCGGCCCCCGCTCCGACCTGTGGGAACTGCGCCGCTACGTCCTGCGCCGCGGCGCCCTGGTCACCGCGATCGTCGTCGGCCTGACCCTGCTGATCGGCTCGCTGCTCGGCGGCGCCGTCCGCGACGCCGACCGGGTGATCGTCCCCGGCCCCGGCGAGCCCCCGCGCAACGAACTGCCAGGCTCGCCGCTCCCGGAGAAGTCCGGCACGCACAAGACCTCCCGGCAGCCCTCCGCGGCCACCTCGCCCACCCAGGGCGCCACCTCCGCGGCCCCGACGGCCGGCGCCGACAGCGAGCCCTCCGAGGCCCAGGACTCCGCCACGGCGGGCGCCGGCGCCCCCAGCCAGACCCAGGGCACCGCGGGCCAGGCCCCGCCCGAGCGGTCCACCCCGGTGGAACAGGCCCCCTCCACCAGCTCCGGCCCCTCCTCGGGCGGCGCGTCCAGCAGCTCCGGCGGCTCGGACGGCGGCTCCGACGGCAACGGCGGCGGCTCGTCCTCCTCGGGCCAGCCGGGCCTGGTGGGCGGATTGCTCGGCTGAGGGCAGCGCCGTAGGCCGTAAACGGCACTGGTGTCCCGTTCGCTTCGAAGCGAACGGGACACCAGTGTTTTCAGGGGCGCGGGAGTGCGCAAAGACGGCCCAGCCCGCGGAGTGACTCTCAGCGACCCAGCGCCGCCAGCTCCTTCGCCGCCTCCGTCAGATCCTTCGCCGTGTCGATGGCCCGCCAGTACGCCCCCTGCGGGATCGGAAACCCGGCCAGCCTCCGCTCACGGGCGAGATGCGGGAACGTCGTCCGCTCATGATCCCCGCGCGCAGGCAGCAGCCCCGCGAACTCCGGCGAGAAGACGTACACGCCCGCGTTGATCTCGTACGTCGTGGGCGGCGCCTCGATGAAGTCGGTGATGTGACCGAACCCGTCGGTCTGCACAGCCCCCCACGGAATGCGCGGACGCGCCAACGCGAGCGTCGCCACGGCGTCGCGCTCGGTGTGGAAGTCGGCCATCTCGCGCAGCGAGAAACGGGTCCAGATGTCGCCGTTGGTGGCGTACCAGGGCCGGTCGGGGTGGGGGAGGTGGGCGGCCGCGTACTTCAGGCCGCCGCCGCGGCCCAGGGGCTCGGTCTCCACGACGGTGGTGACCTTGACGGGCAGCTCGGCCGACTTCAGCCAGTCCTGAAGGACCTCGGCGAGATGGCCGCAGGAGACGACGACGTCGGTCACGCCCTCCTCGGCCAGCCAGCCGAGCTGATGGCCGATGATCGGCGTCCCCGTGCCGGGGATCTCGACCATCGGCTTGGGACGGTCGTCGGTGTAAGGACGCAGCCGGGACCCCTGGCCACCGGCCAGGATGACGGCTTGCGTGGGGCGGGACACGGCGTGCGGATCGGTCATGCCCGCACTGTACGTGCCGCTCGTGACCGGACGTGCGGCTCCCCCGCTCGGAGGGAGCCGCACGCCCGGCGGGGGGCCTCAGGACCCCGGAGCCTCAGCTGTGCGCCGCCAGGACGCCCGACGCGAAGGCCGTGTCGCACACCGGGCGGGCGTACGACTGGGCGCGTGAGGGCCCGTACACACGGACCGCGGCGCGCCCCAGGGCGCGGGCGATGGAGGCGCAGTGCCTCGCCAGCGACGGCTTGCCGTTGACGGCCGCCTGGAGATGGGTCAGGGCGATGCCCGGGTCCTTCTCCTGGAGCTCGGTCAGCAACTGGTCCCGCAGGATGTCCTGCGGGGCCTTGGCGGCGCGCTGCGAGGCGTGCGAGGACTGGTGCGCGGCGGAGACGTCGGAGGCGGTCAGCACCGAATCCGAGGGGTCCCCCGACCAGTTGACCCGGGTGACCGCGAGGGTCCCGGAGAGCACCATGACGACGGGCAGGACGAGGGCGAGCGAGCGGCCGATCCGGCGGGCTGGGCCGCCCCGGCCGCCGCGCGTGCGCTGGGTGGTGGAGTGGTTCGCGGAGTGCTTCACGCGTGAGAGGGTAGCGTGCAGTAATGGAGTCGCGACATTGCGTCACCCGTACGGGGGATGAAGCTGTGCTCCTTTTTGGGTAGGGGGTTGACGGGTGCCGGTCGAAATGTCCGCTGTGCCGGGGATTTCGCGGACATGGAAAAGGGCCCCGCAGCAGGCCGCGGGGCCCTTTTCGTCAACCCGGGTGAATCACCCGGGTTTAATCCTCGCCCGGCACGCTTCGTCAGCCAGCCAGCCAGCCAGCGAGTCAGAGTCAGCGAGTCGGTGAGTCAGCCGGTCCGTCAGTCGGAGAGACGCTCGCCCGTCGACGTCGAGAACACGTGGGTCTCGCCCGCGCGCGGGACGACGTGCAGCGTGCTGCCCTTCTCCGGGACGTCACGGCCGCCGACACGGACCACGAGGTCCTTCGTCTCGTTGCCGACCTGCGCGGTGCCGTAGACGAAGGCGTCGGAGCCGAGCTCCTCGACCACGTTCACGGTGACCGCGAGACCCTTGTCGGCGTCGGCGCCGGCCACGTCGAAGTGCTCGGGGCGGACGCCCACGGTGACCGTCTTGTCGGTCGCGGCGGAGAGCGCGTCACGCTGCACCGGAACCACCGAGTTGCCGAACTTCACGCCGCCGTCGGCGATCGGCACCTCGACGAGGTTCATCGCGGGGGAGCCGATGAAGCCGGCCACGAACAGGTTCGCCGGGCGGTCGTACATGTTGCGCGGGGTGTCGACCTGCTGCAGCAGACCGTCCTTGAGGACCGCCACGCGGTCGCCCATCGTCAGGGCCTCGACCTGGTCGTGGGTGACGTACACGGTGGTGATGCCGAGACGGCGCTGGAGCGAGGCGATCTGCGTACGCGTCGACACACGGAGCTTGGCGTCCAGGTTGGACAGCGGCTCGTCCATGAGGAAGACCTGCGGCTCACGCACGATGGCACGGCCCATCGCGACACGCTGACGCTGACCACCGGACAGGGCCTTCGGCTTGCGGTCCAGGTACTCGGTGAGGTCGAGGATCTTCGCGGCCTCCTCGACCTTCTGCCGGATCTCCGCCTTGTTGACGCCGGCGATCTTGAGCGCGAAGCCCATGTTGTCGGCGACCGTCATGTGCGGGTACAGCGCGTAGTTCTGGAACACCATGGCGATGTCCCGGTCCTTCGGCGGCAGGTGCGTGACGTCGCGGTCACCGATGCGGATCGCTCCGCCGTTGACGTCCTCGAGACCGGCGAGCATCCGGAGCGAGGTGGACTTGCCGCAGCCGGACGGGCCGACCAGGACGAGGAACTCGCCGTCCGCGATCTCGATGTCGAGTCCGTCGACGGCGGGCTTGGTGGAGCCCGGGTACACCCGGGTCGCCTTGTCGAAAGTGACAGTGGCCATGGCTCGAAGGCCCCCTTCTACCGGCAGGAACGTGCCGGACGATCCGTTGTAGGAAGGTGGTGGTGTAGTCCACACGAGTGAACTGGCTCAGGACGCTACCTCGCGTTCGCCGGATCTGTCAGCACCTGGAGGCATGTGAACTTCGCGGAAATTTTCGACAGGGGCAGAGCAACTCTCTTTTGACCTTGGTTCCTGCTTCACCGCCCGCCGCCGACCACACACAGCCCTGCGAGCTGCGCCCGGCCGGTCTTACATGGGCTCCACAGGCTTTCCGGCCGACGGCCCGTCGGTCCGTACCGCAGCCAGCCGCTCCTACGCGGCCAGCAACCGCAACCCCTCTTCCCGGAGGTTCACAGCGGCATTCACATCCCGGTCGTGCAGCGCCCCGCACCCGGGACACGTCCATCGCCGGACCGAGACGTCCAGCCTCGGCCCCACGGCATGACACGCCGAGCAGCGGCGGGTCGACGGGAAGAAGCGATCCACGACCACCAGCTCCCGCCCGTACCACTCGCACTTGTACCGCAGCTGTCGCAGCAACTCGCCCCAACCCGCGTCCAGGATCGCCTGTTTCAGCTTCGCCTTCCGCCGGCTCCCCTTGCCGCGCCCCGCGCGTGACAGAGATGCGACGGACAGGTCCTCCACCACGAGCACTTGGTTCTCGTGCACGAGGCGGGTGGTCAACTGGTCCAGCATGTCCCTGCGCACATCCGTGATCAGCGCGTAGAGCCGCGCGATCTTCTGCCGGACCCTGGCCCGGTTTCCTCGAACCCCTCACCTTCTTGTGCAACTCACGCTGCAACCGCGCCAGTTTCTCCGCATACCGCCTCAGTAGCCGCGGATGATCGACCTTCGTTCCGTCGTCCAATGTCACGAGCGACGCCAGCCCGAGATCAAGACCGACCGTCTTCGGCTCCCGCGTCCCCGGCACGAACATCACAGGCAGGGGCGCTATTCGCTCCTCCACCAGCGTCGACACGAAATACCGCCCCGCCCGATCCCGCGTCACCGACAACCGCACCGGATCGACGCCTGCAGGCAGCGCCCTCGACCAACGGACGTCCAACGGCTCCCACCGCTTCGCCAGCGTGATCAACCCTGTACCGGGCCGCTCCGGATCCTCCACCCAGCGGAACCCCGTACGCACGTACGTCGCCGCATCCCTCGACCGCCCCTTCTTCTTCCGTCTCGGATACCTCGACTCACCCTTGAAGAACCGGGAGTACCCCTGATCGAGATGGCGCAGGGACTGCTGGAGGACCGTCGACGACACCTCCTTCAACCACGCCGTCTCCTCCGCCCGCTTCCAACCCGTCAACGCCCGACACGTCTCCGCGAATCCCACCTTCACGCGATGCCGCTCCCAGGCACCGGACCGCAGCGCCAGCCCCTCGTTGTAGACCCATCTACAGGCGCCGAACGTCCGCTCCAACTGCTCGGCCTGCTCCTCGGTCGGGTAGAAGCGGAACCGGTAGAGACGGTGACGAGCGTCGGGGTCCTTGGCGTGGGACTGCAGACGGGTCGCCCTGCGCGCATGGTGCTTGCGGCGGTCGCCGATGCCGAGGACCTCGTGCTTGATGCGCTCGGCCTCCTCGCCCTTCACCGCTTCCGGCGTCGGCCTCTCCGCCTCGTCCGCGGTCTTCCCCATGGACCCCTCCCCGTCGATCCGATCTTCGGAACAGCACGTCAGACCGATCGACGAACGGGTGCACGGATAGTTACGCACAGTTTTCGATTCGCGCGGAGATGAGAACTTCGTGGCTTGGGGAAACGGGGTCTGTGTAGAGTGGAGCCGCCTTTGCGTGCGGCGTTGTGGTACGCGGTGCCCCCTTAGCTCAGCTGGCCGGAGCGATCGCCTTGTAAGCGATAGGTCGTCGGTTCGAATCCGACAGGGGGCTCTGGGAAGTGTTGGATCAGGGACCCTCTCGCTGAAGAAGCGGGAGGGTCTCTGTGTTTTGGGCGCTCGCGCGACGTTCGTCGTCGTTTCTGGCCGTCGCTCATTCGTGCGACTCGTAGGGGTGTGTCCGAGTGGGCGTTCCCCGGGGGTCACTCGTACGGCGGGTTTGTCGGGAGGGGCGCTGGGCCGGTCGGGTGAATGCCGGTGGCATACGCAAGCCTTCCCTCTGGTGCCCATCAGTGCACGTGGGGGCCCTGCTTGCCCTCCGCATATGCCTGAGGGATGCATATGGCCGCCGTTACGTGTGCCCGATTTCAGGCGAATGAGGGTGTTATGGCAATCGATCTGAAGCAAACGGCCATCGATCCCGACAGCCCGGAGATCCCGCCGACCCGCAACACGCAGAAGGCCCTGAGGGAGGCCCTGGACGATCTCCAGGGCAACATCCTCAAGAGCCACGGGCGTGACCACAGCCGCCATCTGTTCATCACCTTCAAGACCGACACCGCCGACCAGCGGAAGAAGGCCCGGGAGTGGCTGGCCGGGATGGCCGCCGAGGACCGGGCCACCTCGGCGTTGCGGCAGTGGGAGGAGGCGAAGGCGTACCGGGACTTCCGGGAACTGGTCCGCGCCAACGGGATGTCCGCGAAGGAGGCGGACGCGCTGGTCAAGTCCGTCAGCAAGACCTTCGTCGGTGTGCTGCTCTCGGCCGACGGCTATCGCGCCCTCAAGCTGGACGCGCACCGCATGCCTGACGACCCGTCCTTCGCCGCCGGGGCCAAGAGCCGCACCAAGCTCCTCAACGACCCGGAGTCGAAGAACTGGGAGGCGCCCTTCCAGCAGCAGCTGCACGCCCTGGTCATCGTCGCCGACGACGCCACGGACCGGCTGGAGCGGTTCGTGAAGACGCTGACGGACGAACTCACCGCCCTCGGCGTCACCCCGTACGTGGAGACCGGCACCGCCATGCGGCTGGACAAGGACGGCAAGGAGGACCCGTCCGCCCCCGTGCGTGAGCACTTCGGCTTCGTCGACGGGATCAGTCAGCCCCTGTTCTACGCCCGGGACATCGACAACGCGCGCGACCGGCAGGGCGGCATCGACCGGTACGACCCGAGCGCCCCGCTCGACCAGGTGCTGGTGAAGGACCCGGGGGGCGACAAGAGCACCGGCTACGGCTCGTACTTCGTGTACCGCAAGCTGGAGCAGGACGTGCAGGGCTTCCGCGCGGACGAGAAGGTCCTCGCCAAGTCGATCGCCTCCTTCGCCCACCCGAAGAAGCCCGACCCCACGCCCGAGGACGTCGCCCTGGCGGGGGCGTACATGGTGGGCCGGTTCCAGGACGGCACCCCGGTCGTGGACCGGAACGCGGCCGGCCTGGGTGACCAGCCGAACAACTTCAGCTTCGACGGGGACGTCGACGGCGTTCGCTGTCCCTTCCAGGCGCACGTCCGCAAGACCAATCCGCGGGGCGACAAACAGCGTCAGTTCGGGGTGCCGCTCACTCAGGAGCGGACCCAGCGGATCGTCCGCCGGGGCATCAGCTACGGGAAGGTGACTCTGGACCCGCAGCCGTCGGACGGCAAGGTGGGGCTGCTGTTCCTGTGCGCGCAGAGCAGCATCGCCGACCAGTTCGAGTTCATCCAGGCGGCCTGGGCGAACTACCAGGACTTCCTCACCCCGGGCAGCGGCCTCGACCCGGTGATCGGCACGCTGCCCCACGGCACGTCGCGTGACTCCGCGGTGGCGCAGCCCTGGCCGAAGCGGTACGGCTCGCACAACCAGCTGGACTTCTCCAAGCCGCAGGATCCGAACCCGCCGGGGTTCCCGACGCCGATGCCGCACACCTTCCCCCAGCGGGTGGGGCAGTGGACGACGATGCGGGGCGGCGAGTACTTCTTCGTCCCGAGTCTCAGCGCGCTCAAGGCGTTCGGCGCGGCCGGGGAGAGCTGAGCCGTGGCCGACCTCCGTACCGAGGTGAACGAACTCGCGCGGTGTCTGAGCGGCTACGTCTGCGAGCCCGGCAGCCCGGAGTACGCGAGGGTCGTCGCCATCGACAACGGCCGGACCCGTACGCCGCCGGCTCTGGTCGTCCGCGCTGACTCGACCGCCGACGTCGCGCTGGCCATCGGCTTCGCCCGGGAGGTCGACCTCCCGCTGACGGTGCGCGGCGGCGGACACAGCGCTGCCGGGTACTGCCTCAACCGGGGCGGGATCGTCCTGGACCTCGGGCTGATGAAGGCCATGACGCTGGACCGGAGCAGGAATCAGCTCACCGTCCAGATGGGCGCCACCTGGAACGACGTCTACGGCCATGTCGCCCGCAGCGCCGCCCCGCTGATCCCGGTCGGCGGCGGCTGTCTCACCGTGGGGCTGCCCGGGTTCCTGCAGGGCGGCGGCTACAGCTTCGTCTCGCGCTCGTACGGTCTCGGCAGCGACAACGTCACCCGGATCGAGCTCGTCGACGCCTCCGGCGCGCTGCGCACCCTGACCGCGGACGCTCCCGCGCAGGACGACCGGGACCTGTTCTGGGCGTGCCGGGGCGGTGGCGGGGGCAACTTCGGGGTCGCCGTCGAGATGACGCTGCAACTGCACGAGCCGCCGGCGAAGACCGTCCTCGGGGGCGGGCTCTCCTTCCCGCTGGAGCGGGCCGAGGAGGTGATCGGCGCCTACGACGCGTGGGCGCGGGACGTTCCCGGGGCGATGGCCGCCTACGGGTACGTCGGTCATGACCCCGACCCGGCCGAGCCGACCCGGAAGATCCCCAGCTTCCGGATCACGCCGGTCTTCAACGGCCCGTACGCCGACGGCATCGAGCAGCTCCGGCCGATGCTCAAGCTGAACCCCTTCGACGTCCGGCTGTACTCGGTGCCGCTGCCGACGCTGGAGATGGCCATCGGCCGGTCCACGCTGGTCGGCGACCGGCAGGCCTACATCCGCTCGGGGATGATCGGCGACGGGGGCTGGACGAAGGACATGATCAAAGCCGTCCGGAAGGCGATGGCCGGCGCGCCCTCGCCGGACAGCTTCGTGGTCTGGACCCACGGCCGCGGCAAGGTCAACGACCCGGCTCTCATCGGGCAGGGCCCCTATCCGCACCGCGACAAGCGGTATGTGTTCGAGCTGAAGGCCATCTGGAACGACCCCGCCGAGACGCGGGCCAACGTCGAGTGGGCCTACGACTTCGGCGAGGCGCTGAGCGCGGACTTCCACGGCGCGTACGTCAACTACATCGACCCGCTCCAGGAGGACTGGGCCACGGCCTACTACGGCTCCAACCTGGACCGGCTCCAGCGGATCAAGAAGGCGGCCGACCCGGACGGGTTCTTCCGCTTCCAGCAGTCGGTCGACTCGACCTTCGAGCCGGACCTGTCCCGCCCGCTGGATCTCAGCCCCCTCAACCGCACCTTCGTCCCCTCCTGACCGGGAGCACCCGCATGGGCAACGGCACCCTGCCACCCCCCACCCCCAAGCAGATCTTCGTCGACGTCTCCGTCGCGCTCACCGGCTTCGACCGGGCGGAGCTGGCCGGCACGGGCATGGTCGACACGTACTACGACACGCTGCTGCGGATCATCGGCGAGCGTGACGCCGGGCAGCTGTTCCGGTACGCCTCCGAGGCGCTGGAGAAGGACCGGAAGGCGAAGAAGGGCACGGCCTTCAAGAAGGACGTGATCAACAGCCCGCGGTTCGGGCCGATCGCCGTGAGCCTGATCAAGCTCTGGTATCTCGGCCGCTGGTATCCGCTCTCCGGCGACTACCGCAACCTCTACGGGGCGACCGCGGACGACGTCGAGCACGTCGTCACCGCGCAGGGCCACCGCGAGGGCCTGGTCTGGGTCGCCGCCGGCACGCATCCGATGGGCGCGAAGCCGCCGGGCTACGGCTCCTGGGCCGAACCGCCGTCCGTGCTCATCCCCTGACCCCGAGGAAGCGCCATGAGCAACCCCACTTCCCCCGACTACGACGTGGTCATCGTCGGCGGCGGCATCTCCGGGGCCGTCGTCGCCAAGACGATCATCGAGCAGGTAGCCAAGAAGAAGGAGAAAGAGAAAGGGAAGGAGAAGGAGAAGAACAAAGGCAAGGGCAAGGGCGAGGAGACGGCGGGGTTTCCTCGCATTCTGATCCTGGAGGCGGGACGGGCCACGGCCCTCAGCGCCGACAAGTACGAGAGCTATGTGGAGGCGTACCACAAGGCGCTGATCAAGGTTCCCAACGCGCCGTACCCGGCGAGCGTCAACGCGCCGCAGCCGGACGTGCTGGACATCAGGCCGCTCAAGGACGCGCAGGGGAACTCGCTGGTCGGCGACCAGGGGTACTTCGTCCAGCTGGGGCCGATGCCGTTCGGCAGCGACTACGCCCGTTCGCTGGGCGGTACGACCCTGCACTGGCTCGGCACCTGTCTGCGGATGCTGCCCAACGACTTCAGGATGCGTTCGACGTACGGGCGGGGCGTCGACTGGCCGCTGACGTACGAGGAGTTGAAGCCGTACTACGAACGGGCCGAGTGGGACATCATCGGCGTCGCGGGGAACACGGAACACCAGTACTACCCGGGCATCGGGGACGACCCGAAGAAGTACTTCAAGGCCACGGACCCGAAGAAGGAGCGGAACGGGGTCTATCTCTTCCCGATGGAGGAGATTCCGTCCAGCTACCTCGACCAGTACATCGAGAAGGTCAGCGCCGGGCTGGTGGTCAAGCTGCCCGGCGAGAAGAACCGCGTCCACGAGTTCCCGATCAGGATCAGCAACACGCCGGTCGCCCGTAACTCGGTCCCCACCACCGACACGTACAAGATCGTCGGCGCGGCAGGGAACTCCGAGCGGGGGCAGCGCTGCGAGGGCAACTCCAGCTGTATCCCGATCTGTCCCGTGCAGGCCAAGTACAACGCGCTGAAGACCCTTTACGAGCTGATCGTCAAGTACCCCGACAAGCTGAAGGACGAGGAGCTGCCCGGGAGCAGGGCCCGGGTCGACATCCGCAGCCAGTCCGTCGTCATGGAGGTGGTGCACAGCAAGAAGGAGGGCGACGCGAAGGGGAAGGTCGCCAAGCTCAAGTACAAGACGTACTACGACGACGGCGGCAGGACGACCGAGCACGAGGTGACCGCGCGCACCTACGTCCTGGCCGCCAACGCCATCGAGAACGCCACCCTGCTGCTCGCCTCCCACAACGCCGCCAACCGCAGCACGCAGGTCGGCAAGAACCTGATGGACCATCCGCTGCTGCTCACCTGGGGCCTGTTGCCGGAGAACGTGGGCGCGTACCGGGGTCCCGGGTCCACGTCCGGCATCCCCGCGTTCCGCGACGGCGACTTCCGCAAGGACCGCACCGCGTTCCGGGTGGAGATCGGCAACTGGGGCTGGAACTTCCCGGAGAACGCTCCGTACGACACCGTCCTCGACCTGGTCGGCGGCGGCCAGGACGGCATCGCGAAGCTCTACGGCAAGGAGCTGCGCGAGCAGATCGGCAAGATCGTGCCCCGGCAGTTCCGGATCGCCTGGGAACTGGAGCAGGACCCCCAGTCGAGCAACCGCGTCACCATCGACGACCGGTACCGGGACCCGCTGGGCAAGCATCGTCCCGTCATCCGCTACGACCTCTCGGACTATGTGAAGGCGGCGCTGCCCTGGGCGGCGGAGGCGAGCAGGCAGCTGTTCGAGAAGCTCGGCATGAAGAAGTCGAAAGAGGCGAAGCGGCCCTCGTACGTGACCGGCGACTACTCCCACTACGACGAGGATCACGCGTCGGTGGTCACGTACGGCGAGCAGACGTACTGGGTGGCCGGCGCGGGCCATGTGGTGGGCACGCACCGGATGGGCGACGACCCGGACACCTCCGTCGTCGACAAGGACCAGCGCAGCCATGACCTGCCCAACCTCTTCGTCGTGGGCTGCGGCAGCATGCCGACGCTGGGCACCTCCAACCCGACGCTCACCATGACCGCTCTGGCCCTGCGCACAGGCGACGAGATCGCCGAGGAGCTGACCGCATGACCACCCCGCCGAGCCCGACGATCGCAACCCTCAAGGACCTCAAGGCCGCTCTGCAGCTGGCCGTCGGCCTGGAGCTCAGCACCGTCCCCGTCTATCTGACCGCTCTCTACTCCATCAAGGAGGGCGCCAACGAGGACGCGCAGCAGACGATCCGCAGTGTGGTCATGGAGGAGATGCTCCACATGACGCTCGCGGCCAACGTCCTCAACGCCCTCGGCGAGCATCCGAGCGTCAAGCCCGTCGACTTCCTGAGCCATCGGAACGTGAAGCCGGTCCCCGAGTACAAGGACACGTACGAGAGCCCGGTGATCGCCGGCATCGGGAAGCTCGCTCTGCTGCCCCTCTCGCCGGCGGCGGTGGAGGGTTTCGTCAGGATCGAGCACCCGCTGCACGGCGCGGCCCAGGTCGGCGACATCGTCTGCCCGACGGACACTTTCCCCACGATCGGCACGTTCTACGAGGCGATCAACGCCGCGCTGAAGAGCAGGGCGATCTGTCCGGACAGTGCCTTCAGGAGCGACTCGCCCCAGGTCAGGGACCGTGAGTACTACGGCGGCGCCGGCCAGGTCATCACGGTGACGAACCGTGACACCGCGATGGCCGCCATCGAGAAGATCGTGGACGAGGGCGAGGGCCTGCCGGAGAAGAGACTGAACGAGCCGGCCAAGGAGCTCCCGGTCACGACGAAGGACGTGCTCAACTCCGGCTGGAAGATGTACTCCCACTACGCACGCTTCCGTGAGCTGCAGACCGGTCGGCGCTTCCGCACCGGCCAGCTGGCCAGGGAAACCCCCGCGGGCTCCCTGCTGCTGGTCGACTACGACGCGGTCCACCCAGCGGTGCACGTCCAGCGCAACGGCTCCACGACGGGCGGCTACGAGGGGGCCGCGCTGAACGAGTTCGACCTGGCGTACACGCAGCTCGTCGACGACCTCTATCTCGCCTTCTCGGGCGGGAAGAAGAAGGTCACGTACACGATGGCCGGCAAGGTCGTCACCGATCTCAAGGATCCGCTGCCGCTCGCCGTGCACGGCATGTACGCGCTGAAGAACAAGGCCGTCGCCCTGATGCGCACCCCGAAGCCGGGGGATCCCGGGCACACGCTGTGTCCGCGGTTCTTCTACGCGGACGCCGAGCAGCGCACGAAGCTGAAGGACGAGATCAAGCAGATGAGAGGAGCGGTCCAGTGATCTCCATCGTCACGAAGTGGTGGCACGTCGAGGGCAAGCGCAACGAGGCCGTCGCCGCGCTGAAGGACCTGGTGGAACAGGTGGAGCAGGGGGAGCCCGACACCTACATGTACTGCCTGCACACGGCGGTCGTGGACGGCTCCCTGCCGCCGCCGAACAAGAACGAGGTGATCTTCCTCGGCGCCTGGAAGGACCGCAAGGCGTTCGAGGACCACCGGGACGGCAAGCTCTTCCAGGACTGGCTGGCGAAGAACCTCCATCTCTTCGTGACGAACGGCGGAAAGCTGTACGTCAGCGCGGAGTTCGCCGACCGCTTCACGGGCTTCGTCCGCAAGCAGGCCGTCGGCGAGAAGTGACTCAGCTCAGCCGCAGGAGGCGGGCGATCTCCAGTCGCTCCGCCTCCGGCGGCCGTCCGTCCTCGATCTCCCACAGGCAGTCCTGGAGGACGCGCCCGAGGGTCCAGGCCCGTGCCCGCTCCCGGTCGAGTCCGAGGACGTCGGTCATCGCGTCGAAGCGCCATCGCACGTCGGCCGGGTCGTAGCGGTCCCCGAGGGCGGGCAGCAGTTCGAAGCCGGGGTCGCCGGCCAGCGGCTTGGGGTCGATGGCGAGCCAGGGGGCGCGGTCGGAGGCGGTGCGGCCCGGGGTGGTGCGGCCCGGGGTGGTGGGGTCGGCGGCGAGGACGTTCTCGTAGTGCAGGTCCCAGTGCAGGAGCCGGTCGCCCGGCTCGGCGACGACCTCGCGTACGGCGGCCGCGCAGTCGGCGATCAGACGGGCGCCGTCCGGGTCGGGGATCCGGTCGAGGGCCCAGGGGGCCTGTTCCAGCATGGCCTCGGCGATGTCTCCCAGCCCGCGCAGGCCGGCCGGGGCCGGGAAGGTCGTCAGATGGGCCAGCAGGTCGGCTATGACGAGCACCGCCTCGTGGACGTCCTCGACGTGGGACAGCATGCGGGCCGGGTCGAGGCGTTCGAGGAGCATCGTGCCCGTCGGCTCGTCGTGTCGCAGCAGCCGGACGGCACGGTCGCCGTTCCAGATCCGCAGGGCGACCGGCTCGCCGGCGCTTTCCTCGTCCAGGATCTGGAGCTTGAGTGCGGCCCGGGCGCCGTCGGCGGCGGAGGCGACCGGCAGGACGAGCGCGCTCACCCCGTGCATGGACGGGCCGTCGACGCGCAGTTCCCAGCGGTCGAGGAACTCGCGCGCCAGGTCCGGCAGACCGGCGATGAACTCCCGCCCCGCCGCGCCGTTGATCTTTACCTGTTCTGTCACCAGTGCGCCCGGAATGTCGATCACCTTCCGGACGATACTGGGCGGCGTGAAACGCCTCAGCGGAATGTCCGCGGTCCGGCGGGCGGTGTGGGCGTATGTCCGCAGGGCGCCCGGCACGTACGTGTGGCTGACGATCCTGTTCTTCACCACGGTCGCTCTGCACCACATGTCACCGGAGTTCGAGCAGGAGTTCCTGCGGCAGCGGTCCACGAACATCCACGAGCTGTCCCGGCATCCGGTGCGGGTGCTGGTCGCCAGCGCGATGTGGATCGACGGCGGCCACTGGCTGCCGTACGTGGCGCTGTACTCCGTCTTCCACGCCCAGGTGGAGCGCTGGCTGGGGACCGCGCGGTGGCTGGCGGTGTGCGCGGCCGCGCATGTGCTGGCGACGCTGATCAGCCAGGTCGCGCTGGCGGAGGCGATCCGGGACGGGCTCGCCCCGCAGTCGTCGGTCAACACCCTGGACGTCGGCGTGAGTTACGCGCTGGCGGGGGCGACGGCGGTGCTCTTCTACCGGATCCCCGCGCCGTGGCGGTACGGGTATCTCGCGGTCGTCCTCGTCGTCTACACCGTCCCGATGACCGCGGGGCCGACCTTCACCGACCTCGGGCACTTCCTCTCCGTACTCATCGGACTCGCGTGTTATCCGCTGGTCCGAGGGCGCGGAAAGGTGCGGAATCCGAAGGAGACAGCGGCCGTGCCGCCGGGTTAGCGTCCGGTCATGAGCGGTGACGGAGTGCGTGGCGTCGTCAATGGCGGCATTTCCTTCTGGTTCGCGGACGACGGGCTTCCGGCGGTGCGGGAGCCGCTCGCCGGTGACAGGTCCGGCGACGTCGTGATCGTCGGCGGCGGGTACACCGGGCTGTGGACGGCGTACTACCTCAAGAAGGCGGCGCCCCTCCTCGACGTCACCGTCCTGGAGCAGCGGTTCTGCGGCTACGGCGCCTCGGGGCGCAACGGCGGCTGGCTGTACAACGGCATCGCTGGCCGCGACCGGTACGCCGCCCTGCACGGCCACGAGGCGGCCGTACGGCTTCAGCGGGCGATGAACGAGACGGTGGACGAGGTCGTCCGGGTGGCGGCGGAGGAGGGCATCGACGCCGACGTCCACCGGGGCGGGGTGCTGGAGGTGGCCCGGACGCCCGCGCAGCTGGCCCGCCTGAAGGACTTCCACGCGCACGAGCTGTCGTACGGGGAGCGGGACCGCGAGCTGTACGGCGCCCGGGAGACCGCCGAGCGGGTGCGGGTGGCGGGGGCCGTGGGGTCGAGCTGGACTCCGCACGGCGCGCGCGTGCACCCGGTGAAGCTGGTGAAGGGGCTGGCGGCGGCCGTCGAGGCGCTGGGGGTGACGATCCACGAGTCGACGCCGGTGACGGAGATCGCCGCCGGGCGGGCCGTGACGCCGTACGGCACCGTGCGGGCGCGGTACGTGCTGCGCTGCACGGAGGGGTTCACGGCCGCGTTGAAGGGCGAGAAGCGGACCTGGCTGCCCATGAACTCCTCGATGATCGCCACCGAGCCGCTCACGCCGGAGCAGTGGGCGCAGGTCGGCTGGCAGGGGCGCGAGGCGCTGGGCGACATGGCGCACGCCTATCTGTACGCCCAGCGCACGGCCGACGGCCGGATCGCGCTCGGTGGGCGCGGGGTGCCGTACCGCTTCGGCTCGCGCACCGACAACGACGGGCGGAGCCAGCCCGAGACGGTCCGGGCGCTGCGCGAGATCCTCGTCGGCTGCTTCCCGGCGCTGGCCGGGGTGCGCGTTGAACATGCCTGGTCAGGGGTGCTGGGCGTGCCGCGCGACTGGTGCGCGACGGTGACCTTGGACCGAACGACGGGGCTCGGTTGGGCGGGCGGTTACGTCGGCTCGGGCGTGGCAACGGCCAACCTGGCGGCCCGCACCCTGCGCGACCTGGTCCGGCTCGACTCGGGAGACGCGGGCGGCACCGAGCTGACCGCGCTTCCCTGGGTCGGCCACAAGGTCCGCAGATGGGAACCGGAGCCGCTGCGCTGGCTGGGCGTGCAGGGCATGTACGCCACGTACCGGGCGGCGGACCGCCGAGAGACGGAGCGGCACGCGACCGGGTCGTCACGGCTGGCCCGACTCGCGGACCGGGTGGCGGGCCGCCACTGACGCGCGTGTTGACTGAGCCGCGCGTTTACTGACACGCGCGTTCGCTGGCGCGCGCGTTCGTTGGCGCGCGCGTCACTGGCGCGCGCGTGTTCAGTTCACCGACTCCGGTACGGCCTCGCGGGCCGGGGTGTCGTGTTTCGGGGGCTTGGCCGTCACCATCAGGCCCGCGACCAGACCGGCCAGGAGCATGATGCCGGCGGCCCACCAGATGGCGACCGTGTACCCGTGCACCGTGCCCTCCGCCACGACCTGCGCCTTGTTGGCGGGGCTGGTGAGGTGGGCCGCGATGTAGGCGGTGCTGCTGGTGGTGGCGATCGTGTTGAGCAGGGCCGTGCCGATGGAGCCGCCGACCTGCTGTGAGGTGTTGACCGTGGCGGAGGTGACGCCGGAGTCGTGCGGGGCGACGCCGGCGGTGGCCGTGGAGAAGACCGGCATGAACGTCAGCCCCATGCCGAGGCCCATCAGGAGCAGGGCGGGCAGGATCTCGGTGGCGTAGGACGAGTCCACCGTCATCTGGGTGAGGATCACCATGCCGCCCGAGGCGAGAAGCATGCCGGGGACCATCAGCATGCGCGGCGGCACGCGGTTCATCAGCCGGGCGGAGATCTGGGTGGAGCCGATGATGATCGCGAGGGTGAGGGGGAGGAAGGCGAGGCCCGTCTTCACGGGGGAGTAGCCGAGGATGACCTGCAGGTAGTAGGTCATGAACAGGAACAGCCCGAACATGCCGATGACGGCCAGCCCCATGGTCAGGAAGCAGCCCGCGCGGTTGCGGTCCTTGACGATGTGCAGCGGGAGAAGGGGACTGGGCGCCCTCGTCTGCCACCACACGAAGGCCGTGAGCAGGACCGCTCCGACCGCGAACAGGGACAGGACGAACGGGTCGCTCCAGCCGCGCGGCTGGGCCTCGCTGAAGCCGTAGACGATCGCGACGAGGCCGCCGCAGCCCAGCAGCACACCGGGCACGTCGAGGCGGGCCCCCGGGTGGCCGGGACGGCTGTGCAGCAGGGCGGACGCGCCGAAGACGGCGACGATCGCGATGGGCACGTTGACGTACAGGCACCAGCGCCAGTTCAGGTACTCGGTGAGCAGCCCGCCGACGATGAACCCGATCGCCGAGCCGCTGCCGGCCAGGGCGCCGTAGATGCCGAACGCCTTGCCGCGTTCCTTGGGGTCGGTGAACGTCGTCGTCAGCAGCGACAGCGCCGAGGGGGCGAGTACGGCGGCGAAGGCGCCCTGGAGGGCGCGGGCGCCGAACAGCATCCCGGGGCTGACGGCCGCGCCTCCGAGCGCCGAGGCGGCGGCGAAGCCGATCAGCCCGATGACGAAGGTGCGCTTGCGGCCCACGAGGTCGGCGATGCGGCCGCCGAGCAGCAGCAGGCCGCCGAAGGCGAGGGTGTAGGCGGTGATGACCCACTGGCGGGTGCTGTCGGACATGTCCAGGTCGCGCTGGGCGGAGGGGAGCGCGATGTTCACGATCGTCACGTCCAGGACGACCATCAGCTGGGCGAGCGCGATGATCACCAGGCCCCACCAGCGGCGGGGGTCCGGCTGCTGCTCCGGGCTCGGCTCCGGTTCCGGCTCTGGCTCCGGTTCCATCGAGGGTTCACCTGTATGGGTGCCACTCATCAGCCCAGAAGACCACGAATCGGGGCGTAGCGCATCCCCCGTGGTCACGGCGTCAGTACCACCTTCCCGGTCGTTCCGCGTGACTCCAGGGCGCGGTGTGCGGCGGCCGCCTCGGCGAGCGGGAACGTCTGCACGGCCGGGGTGAGGCGGCCCGCGGCGGCTTCGGCGAGGGCGCGCAGTTCGAGGGCGCGGAGACCGCCGGCCCTCTCGATCATCACGGGCCCGAGGACCGACCGGGAGACGCCCTCGACGAAGTGGCCCTTTCCGTCGCGGATGCCCTCCGCCGACCAGCCGAAGACGAGGTGGGCGCCCGTGGGAGCGTCGGGGCCGAGGAGGGCGACGGCCTCGCGGGCGACCTCCCCGCCCACCCCGTCGAAGACGACCGTGGCGGCCCGGCCGCCCAGGTGGGCGCGGACGTCGGCGGGCCAGGCGGTGTCCGTGTAGTCGACGGCGAGGTCGGCGCCGTTGGCCGCGACCTGGGCGGTCTTACGGGGTCCCCCGGCGAGTCCGACGACGGTCGCGCCCGCGTTCTTCGCGTACTGCACGAGGAGTGTGCCGATGCCGCCGGCGGCCGCGGGGACCACGGCGACGGAGTCGGGCCCGAGCTCGGCGAACTGCAGGATGCCCAGCGCCGTCCGGCCCGTGCCGATCATCGCGACGGCCTGGGCGGCGTCCAGGTTCGCCGGGATCTCGTGCAGGCGGTCGACGTCGGTGACGGCGAGCTCCGCGTACCCTCCGGGCGCGAAGCCGAGGTGGGCGACGACGCGCTTGCCGAGCCAGACGCCGGGCGTTCCCTCGCCGAGCGCCTCGACGACGCCGGCGACCTCGCGGCCGGGGACGGTGGGCAGCGTCGTCGGCACGGGGGCGGGGCCGCCCCGCAGGCCCTCGCGCAGGGCGGTGTCCAGGAGATGGACGCCTGCGGCCTCGACGGCGACCCGGACCTGGCCGGGGCCGGGCACGGGGTCGTCGACCTCCTCGTGGACGAGGTTCTCGGCGGGGCCGAAGGCGTGGAGGCGGATGGCGTGCATGCGGGTCCCCCGGCGGGTGTGGTGGGTGTGGTGGGTGTGGTGGGTGCGGTGGGTGCGGTGGGTGGCGCGGGCGCGTGGGTGGTGGTCGGACTGGTGCCAGCCTTCAACCTCAAGGTTGGTTGAGGTCAAGGGGGCCGGGGCTGCCGGGGATTGTCAGTGGTGGGGTGCAGCATGGGGACATGGCGAGGACAGGGGCCGGCAGGACCGGCGGGATCGGCGGGGCGAGCGGGATGAGCGGGGCCAGGGCCGTGAAGGGTGCGCGGCGTCCGGAGCTGCGGCTGCCGGCGCTGGAGCCGTACGGGGGCGGGGAGCTGGAGCCCGACGGGGACTACGACGGCGTGGAGTTCGGTGAGCTGGACCTCGCCGGGCAGGACGGCGGCGGCGCCCGCTTCATGGACTGCGCCCTGAGAGGCTGTGCGCTGGACGAGACCCGGCTGCGTCACACCCGGTTCCTCGACTCGGTCCTCACCGGCATACGGGGCGTCGGCACGGACCTGGCGGAGGCGACCCTGCGCGACGTCGAGCTGGTCGACGCCCGCCTGGGCGGTACCCAGTTGTACGGCGCCGTACTGGAACGGGTCGTGATCCGCGGCGGCAAGATCGACTACCTGAACCTGCGGCAGGCGCGGTTGCGGGACGTCGTCTTCGAGGGCTGCGTCCTGGTCGAACCGGACTTCGGCGGCGCCCGCCTGGAACGCGTCGAGTTCGTCGACTGCGCCCTGAAGGCGGCCGACTTCACCGCGGCGACCTTGACGGACGTGGACCTGCGCGGCGCCGCGGAACTGGGCCTTGCGGGCGGCGTGGACCGCCTGTCGGGCGCGGTGATCAGTCCGTCCCAACTGCTGGACCTGGCACCGGTGTTGGCGGCTGAGCTGGGGATCAGAGTGGAGGGCTGAGGGGGGCGGCCTAAGGCTGAGGGCTGCTCGGGGCCGGGCATGGGCGGCCGGGGCCGGGGGCTGGGGCGGCCTACTTCAGGCGCGGGAAGCGTGCCTGAAGCGTCCAGATCGCCGGGTTCTCGCCCAGGTCCTCGTGCAGGTCGGTCAGGTCGGCGAGGAGGTCGTGCAGGAAGTCGCGGGCCTCGCGGCGGAGTTCGGCGTGGGAGAAGGTGAGCGGGGGCTCCTCCGCCGGCATCCAGTCGGCCTCGATGTCCACCCAGCCGAAGCGGCGCTCGAAGAGCATGCGGTCGGTGGACTCGGTGAAGTCCAGTTCGGCGTACTGGGGGCGGGAGGCGCGGGAGCCGGCCGGGTCCTGGTCGATCCGCTCGACGATGTCGCACAGCGCCCACGCGAAGTCCAGCACCGGCACCCATCCCCAGGCTGTGGACACCTCGCGGTCCGCCTTGGTGTCGGCGAGGTAGACGTCGCCGCAGAACAGGTCGTGGCGCAGGGCATGGACGTCCGCGCGCCGGTAGTCCGTCTGCGGCGGGTCCGGGAAACGGTTGGAGAGGGCATAACCGATGTCGAGCACGTAGGCGATGGTGTCACGCCCCCGGCACCTGACCGGCGCCCCCCGGCACCTGACCGACGAGGGCGGTGCGCGACTGGCGGGGGCGGTGTCCGACTGGCGGGGGCGGTGCCCGACCGAGGGGGGCGGTGCCTGACCTGACGGCCTCCGTGCTCGGCCTGACGGCCTCCGCGCCTGGGCCTGACGGCCTCCGCGCCTGGGCCTGACGGCCTCCGCGCCTGGGCCCGACGGCCTTCGTGCTCGGCCCGACGGCCTTCGTGCTCGGCCTGACGGCCTCCGCGCCTGGGCCGACCGTCCCCGCACCCGGCCTAACCGTCTTCGTGCCCGGCCCGGCTGTCCCTGTTTCCCGCCCCTCGCATCCGCCGACCGTCTCCGCGCCTGGCCTGGCCGCCTTCGTGCCCGGACCCACCGTGCCCGGACCCACCGTGTCCGGACCCACCGTGTCCGGACCCACCGTGTCCGGCCCCACCGTGCCCGGACCCACCGTGCCCGGCCCCACCGTGCCCGGACCCACTGTGCCCGGACTGGCCGCCCCCTCACACCCCCCTCGGCCGTCCCCGCGCTGGCGGTCTCGCCGTTTCGGCGGCCGGGCCGGAATTCTCCGTGCCGGGGAAGGTCGTCCCCATAAGATCGCTGACATGTCCCGATCCGTGCGCCTTGTACCGACCGCTGCGTTACTGGCCCTGGCCCTGGCCCTGACCTTCGTCCTGACCGCGTGTGACGACGGCGGGGGCACGGAGGGCCCGTCCGGCGCGCAGGGACTGAGCGACCCGTACTTCCCGAAGGCGGGCAACGGCGGCTACGACGTCTCCCACTACGGCCTCACCCTCGCCTACACCCCCGACGGCAACCGCCTCACCGGCACCGCCGCGATCACGGCCCGCGCGACCGAGGACCTCGCCGCCTTCGACCTGGACCTGGTGGGCATGAAGGTCGAGAAGGTGACCGTCGAGGGCGGCGCGGCCGAGTACGAGCGGGACGGCGAGGAGCTGACGGTCCGCCCGCCCGACGCCCTCGCCGCGGGCGAGACCTTCCAGGTCCAGGTCAGCTACTCCGGCAGTCCGCGCACGATCACCGACCCGGACGGTTCGAAGGAGGGCTGGCTGCGCACCGCGGACGGCGCGCTCGCCCTCGGCGAACCGACCGGCTCCATGGCCTGGTTCCCCGGCAACCACCACCCCGCCGACAAGGCGTCGTACGACGTCACCGTGACGGTCCCGAAGGACCTGACGGCCGTCTCCAACGGCGAGCTGAGGAGCGAGAAGACCACGGCGGACGGCCGCCGGACCTTCGCCTGGCACACCGCGGAGCCGATGGCGAGCTATGTGGCGACCCTCGCGATCGGCCGCTACGCCGTCACCCGCTCCACCGTCCCCGGCTCCTCGCCGGAGGAGGACGAGCTCCCGGTGTACGTCGCGGTCGACCCGACGCAGACGGCCGCGAGCCGCAACGTGCTCGCCCGGCTGCCCGAGGTCATGAAGTGGGCGCAGGACAGTTTCGGCCCGTACCCCTTCTCCTCCACCGGCGCGATCGTCGACCGCCCCGGCGACGCCGGCTACGCCCTGGAGACCCAGAACCGCCCCGTCTTCAACGGCGCCCCCGACCTCGTGACCCTCGTCCACGAGACCGCCCACCAGTGGTTCGGCGACTCCGTCACGCCGAAGAGCTGGCGGGACATGTGGCTCAACGAGGGTTTCGCGACCTACGCCGAGTGGCTGTGGACGGAGGACGACGGCGGCGCCACGGCGGAGGAGACGTTCACGGAGCTGTACGACCACGGCGAAAACGACTACGAGAACCTGTGGGCCTTCCCGCCCGCGAAGCCGACGAGCGCCGCCGACATCTCCGACGAGAGCGTCGTCTACCAGCGCGGCGCGATGGTGATCCACCGCATCCGCCAGACCGTCGACGACGACGACGCCTTCTACGACATCGTCCAGGGCTGGGCGGCTGCCCACCGCCACGGCAACGCGAGCACCGCGGACTTCACGGCCTACGTGGAGAAGCAGGCGCCCGAGGAGGACTTCCAGCCGATCTGGGACGACTGGCTGTACGGAGGGGGCAAGCCGGCCCGCCCGTGAGGGTGGGGCACGACCCGGTTCACGGACGGGGGTCACCCGCCTCCCACGCGTCGAGCAGCCGGGCGAGACCGGGCGGCCACACCGGCTCCGCCCCCACCACGAGCTCCTCGCGCGTCCACCAGCGCCAGCCGAGGATGCCGTCCGTGGCGTGGGCGGCCGCGAGGTCGGACCCGGCGGGCTCGCGGTGCGGCCCGGCGGTGACGTAGATGTGGTCGTGCTGCCGGACGAGGATACGGGCGCGCGTGAAGTCGTGCTCCCAGGTGCACAGCAGGGGCCCGGGCTCCAGATCCGTCCACCCGGTCTCCTCGCGCAGCTCACGCAGGGCGCCCTCGCGCGGCGACTCCCCTTCCTCCAGGCCGCCCCCGGGCAGCGCCCAGTGGAAGCCGTCCTCGGCGTTGTAGTACCGGAAGAGCAGAACGGCCCCGCCGGGATCGACGACGGCGACGCGTCCAGCAAGACGGTCCTTGCGAAGCGGCCTGCGCAACACGGCACAGGGCCGCCCGAGTTGAAGATCCGCCCGGTGCTCGATGACCTCGTACCCGAGAGCGGTCCAGAAGGCGAGCCCCTTGGGATTGACGTCGAGCACGGCAAGCCGCACCGCGCTCCGACCATCGGCCCGGAACTGCTCTTCAACCTCCGCGACGATCCGCCGCCCGACCCCCTGCCCCTGCACACGGGCATCGACGATCAGCAACCCGATCCAGGGATCGGGATCGGCGGGGTCGGGATGCCGGCCGAGGGTGATCACCACCCCGACGAGCCGCCCTTCGCTCCGCGCGAGCAACACCTCGACGTCCGGGTTCGCCAACTCCTCCGCAAGCGCCGCCGCCACCTGCTCCGGCCGGATGTCGTCCGGATCCGGGAAGTCGCCGCTGAGGGCCTGAAACTCGTGCTGGGAGGCGTAGAGGACGGTGAGTTCGGTGAGGAGGGGGGCGGGGAGGTCGTGGTCGGGGGTCAGGGGGAGAGGGTCGAGGCGCATGGGGCGCAGGCTAACCGCAGGCGGCGGGACGGTCACGGAGTTCGAACCAGACGTGCTTGCCGCCCAGCCCGGACGGATCCGAGGGGTGCGCCGCCCCGACACCCCAGTCATGCGCCATCGCCTCGACGAGGAGTAAACCGCGGCCGTTCTCGCAGCCGAGGTGGGTTGAGGGAGCTGAACGACTTGAGGGAGGAACGGGAATGGCCGGAGGGACGGGAAGCCGGGCCGGTTCGTCGTCGTACACGGATACGCGCACCCGGTCGTGGCGTACGACGGCTTCGAGGCGAACGGCGAGGGAGGCGGTGTGCAGGCTGACGTTCGTCACCAACTCGGAGACCAACAGGCCGGCCGTTGCGCCGAGTTCGGGGTGTCCGGAAACCCGGAGCAGCAGAGCGATCGTGTCCCGGCAGAGCTTGGGGCTGGTGGGGGTGTTGGGGGCGCGTAGGCGGTAGATCTGCGGGGATTGGGCTGGTCTGGCGTTCAAAAGATTCAACTCCCGTTTGGTTTCAGGTGATTGTGCGGCAGGGCCACCGTGGCTCGAACGCGGTGGGGCGACTGCACTGCGGGTTCACTGGCATGCCGCGTTGCCATGAAGGTAGGGGGCATTATTGCTACGTAGCAAGGTTGCCACTAAGGGTTCACTCTTGTGAGTGGAGTGGGCCGCACGCGACCAGGCGGACTCGGACGCTGAGAGGATCGGGACCATGCCGCCGAGAGACATCCCCACAGCCCGTCAGGCCCGCCTGGGTGCGGAGTTGCGGAAGCTGCGCGAGCTCGCGGGCAAGACCGCTCGTGAGGCTGCCGGCCTGCTTTCCACCGACCAGGCGAAGATCAGCCACATGGAGTCGGGGCGCATCGGTGTCAGCGAGACGCGGATTCGGCGACTGGCAGTCTTCTACGCGTGTGACGACCAGGATCTGATCGAGGCGCTGTGCGCCATCGCCCGTGAGTCCCGAGGGGACGGCTGGTGGGATGCCTATCGAGGAATGCTCCCACCCGGATTCCTGAACATGGCGGAACTTGAGCACCATGCGAGGTGCATGCGGAGCGTCCACTTGGTGAACGTGCCAGGGATTCTCCAGACCGAGAACTACATTCGGGCAATCCACCAGAGTTACACGCCGACGCTTCCCGATGGCGAGCTCGACACCCGAGTCGAGTTCCGCCTGAGGCGTCGAGCCATCCTGGAACGGGAATCACCTGCTCCGTTCCAGGCGGTGGTTCACGAAGCGGCCCTGCGTATGCGCTTCGGCGGACGCGAGGTCACCAAGGGGCAGTTGGAGTACCTGCTGGAGGCCTCGGAGCGGCCTGTGGTGTCACTCCGTGTCCTGCCTTTCACCTGCGAGGAGTTCATCGAGGCCACCAACCAGCCGCTGTACGCCGGAGGGGTCGTGCCGCAACTTGACACCGTGCAACTGGACAGCCCTACAGGCGGCGTCTTCCTCGGAGCAGCGGCTGAAGTCAAGAGGTACAGACAGCTGCTCGACAACGCCGAGAGGCTGTCGCTGGGGGAGTCCGAGTCCCGGCAGTTCATCCATGACATCGCACGCGAACTCTAAGGACGGGATCCGCAATGTCAGTGCAGTGGCAGAAGTCGACCTTCTCCGGCGTCGAGGGCGAGAACTGCATAGAAGTCACCCGAGCCGAACCGTACGTGTTTCTCCGCGAGAGTGACAACCCCGCCGCCGTCCTCACGCTGTCCCCGTCGGGCCTGCTGGCCCTGATATGCGAGGTCCGGGCCGTACTGTAGGCCAATCCTCGGGCCAGGGTGCTCAACGGGGCCTGGATCAAGACGCGTTCCAGTAAGCCGCCCCACCGGGCCGTGCGCCGCGAACCTCAGATCTCGTGCAACTTCGTGCAATTCTGGTGCATCACCCTGCCTGGAGCGTGCAAGCTCAACGAACACGAGACCTTCGGGAGGCGAACGATGACGGAGGAGCCGGCGTTTGACGAGTTGTTCCGTTTGGCCAAGAAATCCGCTGTCCATCTGGAAATGCGGGACGGCTACATGCAGTCCGACCCGGGGTACATCGCCTGGCAGAACAGGACTCGCGGAACATTCCGCTACCTGGACCAGGAGGCGAGACCCTGGCTGGCGCTGATGCGCGAGATCACTGGCAGAGGAGTCGCCGTGCGCCGGGCCCGGATCGTCTCCGAGCCGGTCACGGACTACATCCGCTTCGAGCACCACGTGACAGCAGGGAACGTCTCGGCTGGAGAGCAAGTACGTTGGCTCCCCCGTCGGCAGGCATCGAATCTCGCGCTGCCGGGCAACGACTTCTGGCTGTTCGACGACAGACTCGTCGTATTCCTGCATTTCACCGGCGACGGAGAACTCTCACCAGATGGTGACGAAGAACGCACTGCCGATACGGCGGTGATCCGCCTGTGTTCAACGGCTTTCGAATCGGTGTGGGAGCGGGCTGTTCCGCACAGTAAGTTCTTAATCTGACAGGAGTGGACATGGCTCTGAAGTTTCTAGCCTCGATCTTTCGTGAGGGTCCGTCGACGGAGTCGGCGGGCCTTTTCGGTTTCCGGGGCGGGTGGTGGGCAGGCCGGTGGCCCGGCTGTCGCGTC
>NZ_JBITCT010000036.1:0-118673 GCF_044453465.1 Streptomyces sp. NPDC051677 | reverse complement strand
CGGGCATCTTGCCGTCCTTCACCCACCGCCACGCGGTCTGGTAGCTCACGCCCTGCTGGCGTGCCCACTCCGAAAGCTTCACGAGACCACAGTATGCGAAATGGATGACTAGAGGTGACTATGAATGACTAGAAAATCAGTAGCAGCTTTCACCCCTCCAGAGCCTCGGCGATCCCGACGGCGAGGGTGTGCACGGTCGGCATCGGCAGCGGGCCGGCCGTGGCCAGGACGTACTGCAGCGAGGGGCCGGGGACGTATTCGGTGGCCAGCCAGGGCGGGCTGCCCTCCGGGTGGGCGTCGACGACGGACGCGGTGTGGAACCCGCCGACCTTGCGCACGGCCGCGATCTCCTTCTTGAACCGGTCGCGGAACGTCGGGTCGTCGACGTAGTCGTCCTGGATCACCTTGACCGCCACCAGCCGCTCGCCGGGAGAGCGCCCGAGGAAGACCGTGCCCATGCCGCCGTGGCCGAGGCGGGCGGTGAGCCGGTAGCGGCCGAGGGTTCGGGGGTCGCCTGGGCGCAGGGGCTTGTGGGTGGAGCGGAGGTCGGGGAAGGGCCGCTGGGGCGGAGTGTCCCGCTCCGACTCCGTGTTCCCGGCAAGGATCTCGGCCACCTCGCGGTCCGACTGCGCCTTCAGCTTCGCGGCCTGCCGCTCACCCTCGGCCTTCAGGATGGTGGCCTGCCGGATGCCTTCGGCGGTGATGATCGCGGCGCGCTTGTCGCGGTCGGCGCGCATCTGCTTCTCCATCGAGTCCTGGATGGAGATGGGCGGTTCGATCGCCTTGAGCACGACACGGTTGACGTGGATGCCCCACCTGCCGGTGGCCTCGTCGAGGACGCCGAACAAAGCCGAGTTGATCAGCTCGCGGGAGGCCAGGGTCTGCTCCAGGTCCATGCCGCCGACGATGTTGCGGAGCGCGGTGACGCTGAGCTGCTCGATGGCCTGGATGTAGCTGGCGACCTCGTAGGTCGCGGCCCGCGCGTCGGTCACGCGGTAGTAGACGACGGTGTCGATGCTGGCCACCAGGTTGTCCTGGGTGATCACCGGCTGCGGCGGGAACGGCACGACCTGCTCGCGCATGTCGATGCGGTTGCGGATGCTGTCGATGAACGGGATCACGATGTTGATGCCGGGTGCCAGCGTCCGCGTGTAGCGGCCGTACCGCTCGACGACGGCGGTGCTGGCCTGCGGGATGACCCGGAAGCTCGCGATCGCCCAGCCGAGACTGAGCACCCCGAGGACGATCGACACGATCAAGACCGGCTGCAAGGCGACTCCCCCCTGTCCCCTCGGGTTATCCCCGACCTCAGGCCACCCTACGCAGCGTTGCCGACGCTGGCAGAGTGTTCGCATGGATCAGTCACAGGAACGCGCCTGGCTCGCCACCGCCGTCGAGGAGGCCCGCGCCGGGCTCGCCGAGGGCGGCATCCCGATCGGGGCCGCGCTCTACGGCCCGGACGGCGTCCTGCTGGGCCGCGGCCACAACCGCCGCGTTCAGGACGGCGACCCCTCGATGCACGCGGAGACGGCCGCGTTCCGCGCGGCGGGGCGACAGCGCACGTACCGCGGCACGACGATGGTGACGACCCTGTCCCCCTGCTGGTACTGCTCCGGACTGGTCCGCCAGTTCGGCATCTCACGTGTCGTGATCGGCGAGGCGGTCACCTTCCACGGCGGCCACGACTGGCTGGCGGAACACGGCGTCGAGATCGTGCTCCTGGACGATGCCGGGTGCGTCGCGATGATGCGCGACTTCATCGAGACCCACCCGGCCCTGTGGAACGAGGACATCGGTGAGTGAGCCCCAGGCCCCCCAGCCCCCGGCTCCTCAGACCCCGGCTCCTCAGACCCCGGCTCCTCAGACCCCGGCTCCTCAGACCCCGGCTCCTCAGACCCCGGCTCCTCAGACCCCGGCTCCCCAGCCCCCGGCTCCTCAGACCCCGGCTCCCCAGCCCCCGGCTCCTCAGACCCCGGCTCCCCATGCCCCGGCCCCCCATGCCCCCCGACCGCCCCGCATCCCGACCGTCGACCTGCGCCCCTGGCTGGACGGCGACCCCGACGCCCGCGCCGCTATCGCCCGCACCGTCGACGACGCCCTGCAGACCGCCGGGTTCCTGCTGGTCACCGGCCACGGAGTGGACCCCGCGCTGCGCGACCGCATCCGGGCGGCCGCGCGGGCGTTCTTCGTCCTGCCCGCCGAGGTCAAGCAGCCGTACGCCGCGAAGGTCGGCGGACGCGGCTGGCTCGGGCCCGGCGCGGAGGCCAACGGCTACTCCGAGGGGACGCAGACACCCCCGGACCTGAAGGAGTCCCTCACCTTCGCCACGCACGAGCCCTTCGACGATCCGGTCGTCAACGCGGAGTGGTACGCGCCCAACGTGTGGCCGACGGAGGCGCCGGAGCTTCGGGCGCTCTGCGAGGAGTACCTGGACCGGATGGCCGCGCTGGAGAAGCAGCTGCTCTCGCTGCTCGGCGAGGCCCTCGGTCTCGAACCGGACTTCTTCTCCCGGCACATGGACCACCCCACCTACGGCTTCAACATCAACTGGTACCCGGGCACGGAGGTCGTCGGCGAGCCGCAGCCGGGCCAGTTCCGCATCGGCCCCCACACCGACTTCGGGACGGTCACGATCCTCGACCGCCAGGCCGGCAAGGGCGGGCTCCAGGTGTGGACGGACGCGGGCGGCTGGGAGGACGCCCCCTTCGACCCGGCCGCCTTCACGATCAACATCGGTGACCTGTTGGCCCGTTGGACCGGCGACCGCTGGCGTTCGGGACGGCACCGCGTCCTGCCCCCGCCCGCCGACGCGCCCGCCGAGGAGCTGATGTCCCTCGTCTACTTCGGCGAGTGCACCCCGGGGACGATCGTGGAGTCCGTGCCGGCGCCGGTCGGCCGTGTGACGTACGAGCCGGTCGACTCGCACGTGTACCTGCGCGAGAAGCTGGACTCGATCGCGGTGGACTGACGTCCGCGACGTACCGCGCGGGGCCGGTCTCGTCGAGCAGCGCGAAGCGCGACGAGGGGCCCCGGCGGGTCGACCGGCTGCGCGCCCGTCCGCCCGTGCGGGCATCGGCTGCCCCGATGGGCCCATCGGCGGGACGCCCCACTGGCCCGTGGACCGGCCTGCCCGCCCGCTCCTACCTTCGGGGCATGACCTCACAGAACACGGGCTCACAGAACACGGGCTCACAGAACACGGGTTCACAGAACACGGGCTCACAGAACACGGGCTCGGAGAGCAAGGGCACGGCCCAGCTCACGGCCGCGATGGTGCTCTCCGGCACCCTCGGCGTCTTCGTCGTCGAGTCGGGGGCCTCGCCCTTCAACGTCGTCTTCTTCCGCGTCCTGTTCGGGGCCCTGGCGCTGGGGACGTACGTCGTGTCCCGCGGCTGGCTGCGCGACCACGGCTTCACGCCCCGCACCCTCGGACTCGCCGTCCTCGGCGGTGTGTTCATCGTCTTCAACTGGGTCTTCCTCTTCCAGTCGTACGAGAACACGTCGATCTCCGTCGCCACCGTCGTCTACCACACGCAGCCGTTCTACGTGGTGCTGCTGGGAGCCCTGCTCTTCCGCGAGCGGCTCACCGCCGCCAAGGTCGGCTGGATCGTCGTCGCCTTCGCGGGCCTGATCCTCGTCTCGGGCGTCAGGCCGTCCGACTTCACGAGCGGCGGAACGTATCTGACGGGCGTCGGGCAGGCCCTCCTCGCCGCGCTCCTCTACGGCCTGTCCACCCTGGTCACCAAGCGAATCACCGGCGTGCGCCCGCACCTGATCGCCCTCGTCCAGGTCCTCGTCGGCATCCCCCTCCTGCTCCCCTTCGCCGACTTCGGCGCGATGCGCGGGACCGGCGCGGACTGGGGCTGGCTGGTCGGGCTGGGGGTCGTCCACACCGGCCTGATGTACGTCCTGATGTACGCCGCCTACGCCCAGCTGCCGACCGCGAAGATCGCCGTCCTCGCCTTCACCTACCCGGCGGTCGCGATGGTCATGGACTGGCTGGTGTACGGCCACCACATCGGCCTCGTCCAGGCGCTCGGCGTCCCGCTGATCGTGACGGCGAGCCTCAAGGTCACCCTTGCTCGGCCACGAGCCGCCGCGCCTGTTCGAGGAACAGCCGGGCATGCGCCGGAAGCCGCTTCCCGGCCCGCCACGCCAACTGCGTGCGAAGCGTGAACGGCGGCTCCCAGGCCAGCCGCAGCAGCGTCCCCTCCGCGAGTTCGGCGGCGACCGTCACCTCGGGCAGCAGCGAGATCCCGAGGCCGGCGGCCGCCGCGCGTTTCGTGGCCTCGATCGTGCCGAACTCCATGAACTGCACTTCGGGATCGGCGGACTTGAGTTCCCGCTCGAACAAGTCGCGGTAGGCGCACCCCGGTTCGGTGGCGAGGAGCGGTTGCCGTACGAGGTCGGCGGTCGACGGCTCCTTCCCCGCCAGGGCGTTTCCCGGCGAGGCGACGAGGGCGAGCGGCTCCACCGCCAGCACCTCCGCCTCCAGCCCGGCGTGCTCGGTCTCGGCCTCCATCAGGAATCCGAGGTCGTACGTCCCCTGCCGCAGCGCCTGCCGGGTCTCGTCCCCGAGGGTGGGGCGCAGCGAGAGGCGGACCTTCGGGTAGCGGTGGTGGAAGAGTTCGAGGAGCGGGGGCAGCCGGTAGGAGGTCAGCGACTCCATGGTGCCGACGGCGAGCGCGCCGGAGGGCTCCTGCGGGCCGGTGACCGCGACGCGCGCCTCCTCGGCCAGCTCCCGCATCTGCCGGGCGTAGGGCAGCAGCCGCTCGCCCGCCTCGGTGAGCCGGATACGGCTGCCGAGCCGGTCGAAGAGCTCGACGCCGAGGGAGTCCTCCAGGGCGCGGATCTGGCTGGTCACGCTGGACTGGGCGTAGTTCAGCTCGGCCGCGGCCCGGGTGAAGCTCAGGATGGCGGAGACCTTCTCGAAGGTGGCCAGCAGCCGCAGTTCCATCAGCTGTCCTTGGGGTCCTCCCCGGACTCGCGGCGCTTCAGCTCCTCCTCGCGGCGGCGCAGGTCGGCCTCCCAGTCCTTGAGGAGCTTCTCGTCCTTGTTGTTCTCGTCCTTGAGGGACTTGAGGAACTCGGGGTTGTCGTCCGGCGCGACGAACTCCGTGCGGTGGCTGCGGTGCCACTCCGACGGAGTGGACCCGCCGGCCGGGGCGTGCCGCACCTTCCCGGCCACCAGCCAGGCGATCGGACCGACGAGCACCTCGCCGAAGAGCAGGATGATGATGACCCACACCACCTTCGGCAGCCCCCGCACCTCCTCCTCGGGGGTGTTCAGGCAGTCGATGAAGGCATAGATCCACAGCGCCAGGACCAGCAGGAACGGCAGATACCTGAGCATGGTGGTGGGATCTCCCAGAAGACGGCGGCGGGGCGCTGGACAGCCCCGGTGACGGGGCCAGGGTAGCGGGTGGCCGCTGTGCCATCCCGGGGACGACCCCGGGGCCCCCGGCGGAAAAGCAGGGGGCGGGCGTCAGGACAAAGCGGGCCCTCGGTGATACTGGGACACATGGCTTACGACGATCTTCGTTCCCTGCTCAGGGCACTGGAACGCGAAGGCGACCTCAAGCGCGTCAAGGCCGAGGTCGATCCGTATCTGGAGGTCGGGGAGATCGTCGACCGGGTCCAGAAGTCCGGTGGCCCGGCGCTGCTCTTCGAGAACGTGAAGGGGTCGTCGATGCCCCTCGCGATGAACGTCTTCGGGACCGACCGGCGACTGCTCAAGTCCCTCGGGCTGAAGTCGTACGAGGACATCTCCGACAAGATCGGCGGGCTGCTGCGCCCGGAGCTGCCCCAGGGATTCGTCGGCGTGCGCGAGGCGTTCGGCAAGCTCGGCGCGATGACGCACGTACCGCCGAAGAAGGTGAAGGGCGGGGACGCTCCCGTCCAGGAGGTCGTCCTGTTCGGCGACGACGTCGACCTCGACGCCCTGCCCGCCCTGTTCACCTGGCCGCAGGACGGCGGCTCCTTCTTCAACCTGGGCCTCACCCACACCAAGGACCCGGAGTCGGGGATCCGCAACCTCGGCCTGTACCGCCTCCAGCGCCACGACAAGCGCACGATCGGCATGCACTGGCAGATCCACAAGGACAGCCGCAACCACTACCAGGTCGCCGCGCGCAAGGGCGAGAAGCTCCCCGTCGCGATCGCCTTCGGCTGCCCGCCCGCCGTCACCTACGCCTCCACCGCCCCGCTCCCCGGTGACATCGACGAGTACCTCTTCGCCGGGTTCATCGCGGGCAAGCGGATCGAGATGGTCGACTGCAAGACCGTCCCGCTCCAGGTTCCGGCGCAGGCGGAGGTCGTGATCGAGGGCTGGCTGGAGCCGGGCGAGATGCTCCCGGAGGGCCCCTTCGGCGACCACACCGGCTTCTACACCCCGCAGGAGCCGTTCCCGGCCCTGAAGATCGACTGCGTGACGATGCGGAAGCGGCCGCTGCTCCAGTCGATCGTCGTCGGCCGGCCCCCGACGGAGGACGGACCGCTGGGCCGAGCCACGGAGCGTTTCTTCCTGCCGCTCCTGAAGATCATCGTCCCGGACATCGTGGACTACCACCTGCCCGAGTCCGGCGGCTTCCACAACTGCGCGATCGTCTCGATCGACAAGAAGTACCCCAAGCACGCGCAGAAGGTCATGCACGCGGTCTGGGGCGCTCACATGATGTCGCTGACCAAGCTGATCGTGGTCGTCGACTCCGACTGTGACGTCCACGACCTGCACGAGGTCGCCTGGCGGGCGCTCGGCAACACGGACTACGCCCGCGACCTGTCGATCGTCGAAGGCCCCGTCGATCACCTGGACCACGCCTCCTACCAGCAGTTCTGGGGCGGCAAGGCGGGCATCGACGCCACGAAGAAGTGGCCTGAGGAGGGCTACACCCGCGACGGCGGCTGGCCGGAGATGGTGCTGTCCGACCCGGAGACAGCCGAACGGGTGACGCGACGCTGGAAGGAATACGGACTGTGAGAGTCACGGTGAGGACGGAGCGCGGCAGCGCGGCGGCGGGGCTTCTCCGCCGCCGTGGAGACGATCCGGTCGGCCGCCGCCGTGGAGACGATCCGGTCGGCCGCCGCCGTGGAGACGATCCGGTCGGCCGCCGCCGGACGGACCGGACGGGGTCGGGCCTGTGAGCGCCTCCGCCGCCGCGATTCCCCAGCCCGGCAGGGCCCGTGCCTTTCTGCGCCTGGTGATGATCGAGCACTCGATCTTCGCGCTGCCCTTCGCCTACATCGCCGCGCTGACCGCGATGTTCCAGAAGGACGGCAACATCCACTGGGGCAGGCTGCTGCTGGTCACCGTCTGCATGGTGGGCCTGCGCACCTTCGCCATGGCGGTCAACCGGATCATCGACCGCGAGATCGACGCCCGCAACCCGCGCACGGCCCACCGTGAGCTGGTGACCGGCGCGATGTCGGTCAGGCACGCCTGGACGGGCGCGTTGATCGCCGTCGCCGTGTTCCTCGGCTCGGCGGCCATGCTCAACCCCCTCTGTCTGGCCCTCGCCCCCGTCGCGGTCATCCCGATGGTGGTGTACCCGTACGGCAAGCGGTTCACGAACTTCCCGCAGGCCATCCTGGGCCTCGCCCAGGCCATGGGCCCGATCGGCGGCTGGCTGGCGATCACCGGCGAGTGGTCGTGGGACGCGGTGATCCTCGGCCTGGCGGTCGGCGTCTGGATCGGCGGCTTCGACCTGATCTACGCCTGCCAGGACGTCGAGACCGACCGCGAGATCGGCGTCATGTCGGTTCCGGCCCGCTTCGGCATCCCGGCGGCGGTCTGGGGGGCGCGCGCCTGCCACGCGATCACGACGGCCCTGTTCGTCTGGTACGCCCTCGCCACCGACGCCGGCGCGTTCTTCTGGCTCGGACTGCTGATCGTGGCGGGCGCGTTCGGCTACGAGCACACCATCGTGCGGCCCCACGACCTGTCCCGCTTGAACAGGGCGTTCTTCAGCGTCAACGGTTTCATCGGCATTGCCCTGTTCGTGTGTGCGTTGCTGGATCTCCTGGTTCGGGGTCTGAGCGTCTGAATACGGTGCGGCCTACCATCGGGAGCAGGACCCCAGGGAGGCCGCCGTGACCGTCTCGGACCTTGACCGCCTGCACTCACAGCTCAGCAAGCTGGAGGACATGTTCCCCGGCTATCTGACGGAGATTGTCGAGGGCAGCATCGTGATGAATCCGGTCAGGCCGGCACACGGGAAGACCATCCAGCGGGTCTGGACGATCGTGGAGGGCCAGTTGCCGCCCGGGTGGGCGCTGGTGAGCGACGTGGCCTTCCCCTTCGACGACGACAACGAGTTCTGTCCGGACCTGGCGGTCATTCCGGCCGAGGCCGAGGCCGAGAACCGCAGCGAGTACTCGCCCGACCTGATCGAGTTCGTCGCCGAAGTGGTGTCCCCCAGCAGCATCCGCCGGGACTACGAGGTCAAGCCCCGCTGGTACGCCTCCCGGGGGATCGCCAACTACCTGGTCCTGGACCCGCTCGAAGGCCACGTCGTCACGATGTGGAACCCCGGTCCCGACGGCTACCTGGGGCGTGACACCCTCCCGTACGGACGCGAACTGACCGTTGACTCCTCCCTGGGCAAGCTGATGATCCCCACCAAGGCGCTGCCCGTCGCTCCGAACACGGTCGGCCGGTCCTGAAGACCTTTCCGCCCACCGGTACGCTCAAGGTGTGAACGCAGGAGAAACGCAGCGCGTGCCTTGGATCGTGGGGGTGTCCGGGGCGTCCGGTACGCCCTATGCCGCCGCCGTGCTGCGTGCGCTGCTCGCCGCGGGGGAGAGCGTGGACCTGGTGGTCAGCCGGGCCTCGCGGCTCACGCTGCTCGACGAGACCGGGATCTCCTTCCGGGACGCGCACTGGCGGGACGACCTGCGGGAATGGCTGACGCGGGGGGCCGACGGCAAGCCGGGCACGTTCGAGGTCGACGTCGAGGCCGGCGTCGAGACCGGCGTCGAGGCCGTGCGGTACTGGAGTGCGGGGGACCTCGCGGCGGGGCCTTCGTCGGGGTCGTATCCCGCGAAGGGGATGCTGATCGTGCCCGCCTCCACCGCCTGCGTCGCCGGTGTCGCCCTCGGCCTGTCGAAGGATCTCCTCCAGCGCGCGGCGAGCGTCACGCTCAAGGAGCGCCGGGCGCTCGTCGTCGCCGTGCGGGAGACCCCGTTGAACGGGCAGACGCTGCGGCATCTGGTCGCTCTCGACGACGCCGGCGCGAGCGTCGTGCCGGCCTCGCCCGCCTTCTACGCGGGCGCCACCCACATCCAGGACCTGGTCGACTTCGTCGCCGGGCGGGTCCTCGACGCGGCGGGGGTCGCGCACGGGCTGTACCGCCGGTGGGACGGCGAGCTGGGCGCGGTCCGGGACACCTGAGCACGCCGTACGTCGTGGCACCTCTCATCTCTTCAGGAACTTTGACCGGAAGGCTTCGATTCGCATGGACGCGGTGGACAGGCAGCTCATCCAGGCCCTGAGGGAGAACGGCCGGGCCTCTTACGCGGAGTTGGGGCGCCTCGTCGGACTGTCGGGACCCAGTGTCACCGACCGCATCAACCGGCTGGAGGCGGCCGGCGTCATCACCGGCTACCGCGCCACGGTGAACGCCGCGCAGCTCGGTCTCGGCGTCACCGCCCTCATCGGCATCTCCCTTTCCGACGCCGCCGACCACGAGGACGTGGCGAACCGGATGAAGGACCTCGGCGAGATCGAGGACTGCTGGTTCATCGCCGGCGACGACTCGTTCATGCTCAAGGTGCGGGCGAACGACGTGGACGGCCTGGAGAAGATCATCCGACGGCTGTCGGGAACGAAGGGCGTCTCCCGGACCCGTACGACCATCGTGCTCTCCACGAAGTGGGAGAACCGGGTCGGAGAGCTGCCGGAAGAGGTCTGAGGCAGCGGTCGAAGTCCGAAGGCGTACGGTTTAACAGGTCTGTCTGCGGATCTGTCTGCGGATCTGTCAAGGAGAGGGTTGATCATGGACGTCGGGCTCAAGCGCGAGCTGGAGGAGAAGGTCAGGGCCGGTGAGCGGCTGACCCGTGAGGACGGCATCGCGCTGTACGAGTCGGACGACCTGGCCTGGCTGGGCGGTCTCGCGCACGAGGTGCGGACGCGGAAGAACGGCGACGTCGTCCACTTCAACGTCAACCGGCACCTCAACATGACCAACGTGTGCACGGCGTCCTGCGCCTACTGCTCGTTCCAGCGCAAGCCGGGCGAGAAGGACGCGTACACGATGCGCATCGAGGAGGCGGTGAAGCTCGCCAAGGCGATGGAGGGCGAGAACCTCACCGAGCTGCACATCGTCAACGGCCTGCACCCGAACCTGCCGTGGCGCTACTACCCGCGCTCGCTGCGGGAGTTGAAGGCGGCCCTCCCGAACGTCTCGCTGAAGGCCTTCACGGCGACGGAGATCCACCACTTCGAGACGATCTCCGGTCTGTCGGCGTCCGAGATCCTCGACGAGCTCATCGACGCGGGCCTTGAGTCCCTCACCGGCGGCGGCGCGGAGATCTTCGACTGGGAGGTCCGTCAGCGCATCGTGGACCACCGCACGCACTGGGAGGACTGGTCGCGGATCCACCGCCTGGCGCACGAGAAGGGTCTGAAGACCCCGTGCACCATGCTGTACGGCCACATCGAGGAGCCGCGGCACCGGGTCGACCACGTCCTGCGCCTGCGTGAGCTGCAGGACGAGACGAACGGCTTCCAGGTCTTCATCCCGCTCCGCTACCAGCACGACTTCGTGGACATGAAGGACGGGAAGGTCCGCAACCGCCTTCAGTCGCGGACGCAGATGGCCACGGGCGCGGAGGCGCTCAAGACCTTCGCGGTCTCCCGGCTGCTGTTCGACAACGTCCCGCACGTCAAGGTCTTCTGGGTCATGCACGGCGTGCAGACCGCGCAGCTCGCGCTCCAGCACGGCGCCGACGACATGGACGGCTCGGTCGTCGAGTACAAGATCACGCACGACGCCGACAACTACGGCACCCCGAACAAGCTCACCCGCGAGGACCTCCTCGACCTCATCCGCGACGCGGGCTTCCGCCCGGTGGAGCGGAACACGCGCTACGAGATCATCCGCGAGTACGACGGCCCGGACCCGCTGCGGCGGGAGTCTCCTCAGCCGATGCGGGTGTGAGGTCGCCTGACGTTGCTGTGGGCGTGACGAGCCCCCACCGACCCGCAGACGACATGGGTCCGAGGCCATACGGCGGGTACTCGGGCCCCATGGCGACCACCCGAGCTCCTGAGGACGCCTACACCGCAGAACCCTTCCTCCCGGACGGGCCCCGCGGCCTTCCCGCCCTGCGCCGGGCCGCCGCGCAATGCCGGGGCTGTCCCCTGCACAGGGACGCCACCCAGACGGTCTTCGGCGCGGGCAACGTGCACGCGCGCGTGATGCTCGTGGGTGAGCAACCCGGCGACCAGGAGGACCGCCAGGGCAAGCCCTTCGTGGGCCCCGCGGGGAAGCTGCTCGACCGAGCCCTCGAAGAAGCCGGTATCGACCCGGCGGACGCGTACGTCACCAACGCGGTCAAGCACTTCAAGTTCACGCAGGCCGAACCCCGTAAACGCCGTATCCACAAGGCGCCGAACCTCCGGGAGACGACGGCGTGCGCGCCCTGGCTCGCCGCCGAGCTCGCCGCCGTCGAGCCCGAGCTGATCGTGGTGCTGGGCGCGACGGCCGGGAAGGCGCTGCTGGGGTCGTCGTTCCGGGTGGGGCAGGTGCGCGGGACGGTCCTGGAGGAGGAGATCCACGGCCGCCGCGAGCGGCTGGTGCCCACGGTCCACCCCTCGTCCGTGCTGCGCGCCGACGACCGCGAGGCGGCCTTCCAGGGTCTGGTCCAGGATCTGAGAGCGGCGGCCCGCATCTTGTCGTAAGGGCTACGATCCCAGGGTGTCGCTTACCTTCACCCTCGACCCCGCCCTCACCCCTGCCCTGCGCGACGGCGTCCTCGACCTGTGGACGGACGTCTCCAACGCGGGCGGAGCCGTCGGCTTCGTGCCGCCGGTCGAGCGCGAGACGGTGCGGCCGGAGCTGGTCCGGCACCTCGTGTCCATGGTCGAGGGGCGGATGCGGCTGCTCGTCGGGCGCGACGAGGCCGGCGAGGTGGCCGCGACCGCGTTCTTCTCCTTCAACTCGCACCGGCTGAAGACCCACTGGGTCTGGCTGTACACGGTGATGGTCCACCCCAGGCACCAGGGCAAGGGCTACGGACGTGACCTCCTGGAGGCCGCCGAGGACGCCGCCCGCGGCTTCGAGGGCGTCGAGGCGATCCAGCTCACCTGCCGCGGCGGGCTGGGCCTGGAGCGCTTCTACGGCTCCTGCGGCTACAAGGAGGTCGGCCGGGTGCCCGGCGCCATCAGGGTCGCGCCGGGGGACGACCGGGACGACGTCACCATGCTGCTGCCGCTGACGTGAGGCCGCGCCTCTGACGCCGCGGGGGCGGCTGCAAGATCCGGAGTCCGGCGTGCTTCACTGGACGCTGGCCCCTTTTGGAAACGGAAGAGTGGATTGACATGCTCCGCTACACACTGATGCGCCTCGGTGTCTTCGCCGGCTGCCTCGTGGTCGTCTGGGGTCTCGTCTACTCGGGCGTCATCCCGCGCGGCCTCGGCGACTCCAACATCATGTGGGTCGTCCTGCTCTCGCTGGTGATCTCCGCGCCGATCAGCTTCGTGGTGCTGCGCAAGGAGCGCGACCGCGCCTCGGTGACGGTCGTGGAGCGCGTCGACCGCATGAAGGCCAACCTGGAGGCCAACCGGTCCCAGGAGGACGCCACGGTCGACGAGGCCACTCGCCCCCAGGGCCAGACGCAGGGACAGACGCAGGGCCAGACGCAGGGCCAGGCGCAGACCTCCTAGCGGCTTGACTGCCGGCCGCTCGTCCGGGGTCGGGTCCGGCCTGGCCCAACTACTCTGTGCTCATGGGTGCCGTGAAGACCAAGCGGATGCCGCGTGCGGTCCGTGAGCAGCAGATGCTGGACGCCGCCGTGGAGACCTTCGGCCGCCGGGGGTACATGGCCGCGTCGATGGACGAGATCGCCGAACTCGCGGGCGTGTCCAAGCCGTTGGTGTACCTGTACCTCAACTCCAAGGAAGACCTCTTCACCGCGTGCATCCGCCGCGAGGCCAAGGCGCTCGTCGAGGCGGTCCGCACCGGCGTCCGCACCGACGTGCCCGCCGATCGCCAACTCTGGGACGGACTGCGGGCGTTCTTCGCGCACACCGCGCAGCACCCGCACGCCTGGTCCGTGCTGCACCTCCAGGCCCGCACGCACGGCGAGCCGTTCGCGGGCGAGGTCGCGGCGATGCGCGAGGAGATCGTCGCGTTCGTGACGCAGCTGATCCTGGTCGCGGCCCGGGACGCCCACCGCGACCCCGACCTGCCGGAACGCGAGGTCGCCGGCCTGGCCGAGGCCCTGGTCGGCGCCGCGGAGTCCCTCGCCGCCTGGGCCAACACCACCGACGGCACCTCGGCCCGCCAGGCAGCGGCGACGCTGATGAACTTCGCGTGGGCGGGCCTGGGCAACCTGATGGAAGGCCGCTCGTGGACGCCGCCGGAGGCCGCGGTCGGCGCATGACATCTGTCATGCTCACCGCTGGACGCGAGGCACTGGGACGCCCCTGCCCGCCACCCCTAGCGTCTTCCCCATGACGAAGCCCGGCAAGGACCAGACGCAGAAGACCGACATCCAGATCAGCCTCATCGGCGGTCACCGGCTGGACGGCGCCACCCTCCACGAGCGGACCCTCACCGTCTCCCTCGTCGGCGGCGCCGACGTCGACCTGACCGACGTGGAGATCCCGGACGGCGCCGAGCTGCGGATCACCAAGCTGAGCCTGATCGGCGGCGTCAGCCTGAAGGTCCGCCCCGACGTCCAGGTAGACGTCCGAGGCATACGCCTCGGCGGCGTCAAGGACCCGGGCCCCACCGAGCCCGACGGCCCCACAGTCCGCATCGACGCCTGGGGCCTCCTGGGGGGCGTCACGGTCGTCCGGGGTTAGGACCTGTCGCACCGGACGTCCGGCGTCACAGGACGAGCGAGGCCGTCTCGGCGACTTCACGGCCGTCGTACCTGGTGAGCAGGGACCGGAGGTTCGCGAGCGCCCGCGCCTGCCGGGCGGCGTCCACGCCGCACTGCCGGACAGCCTCCGCCCATTCCTCGTCGGAGCCCGTCGCGGCAGCGAGACGCTGGAGGCCGGAACATCCGGCGGTGCGGCGGTGAAGAGCGGAGTGCAGCGCCGGCCAGCGGGTGACGATCTCGGCCAGTATCACCAGCCGACATCCGTGTTCGATACGGTCGGCTTCCACCGACGCGGCATGCACGTTCATGGTCATGCGCACGTACAGCTGCCAGACGTTGATCAGTCGCTTGGCATCGCGTATCGAGCGGTCCGGCTGCTCGGCGAGACGCTGCCTCAGGAACGCACGGATCCTCGGGTGCTGCTCGAAAGTGCGCCACGCGATGACGTCGACCGGAGAAGGCGCCGCGCCTCGGCGCGTGCGGGCAGCCGTCGGCTGTGCGGATCCGGGTGCAGGCGGCGCCCCAGGCGCGACGGGTCCAGGAGACCGGCCGGGGGACAACGCGGTAGAGGGGGCTACGAGTGCGGGAGCCGGCGCTGCGGGCACGGCGGCCGCCCCGGTGACTACGTCGATGAACCGCTCCAGCCCCTGGTCACCGATATACGGGAGCGGCACGGGAAGCTGGCTCAGCTTGCGGAGAAAGGCCCAGCCGATGCTGGGGTCGTCCGCCAGCGAGCCCGCACTCGGGTTTTCCGGGTCTCCGTACAGTTGGTCCAGATGCGTCGCTATGACGTTGGGATCCATGCCGACGACGAAGCGAACCTGTACACGACTGCCGGCCAGTCCGGAGAGGAAGAGGTTGACCGCCTCGATCACCTCTGCCGTCGTCGCTGCCTGGCAACGGTCCAAGTCGTCGATGAAGACCACGAATTCGTATCCGGATTCGGCGATGTCCGAGAGGACCCGCATCACGTCGTGTTGCCACAGATAGAGCGATCCCTTGTCGGCCTGGCTCAGAGGGTCTGCGGACGCCTCCGCCGAGCCCGACACACTGCGGTCGGGCTCGTATCGGCTCATCGCCTGGATCGGTCCCCGGAATATCGCTTCGGGCATGAAGGTCACGGCCCAGCCGCGCCAGTAACGCACCCAGGTGTGCACGATGCCCGCCACCAGGAAGGCCAGGGGCAGCGTGAGGGCCAGGACCGAACTGTTGATCTTCTGACCCAGGAGCGAGACAGAGCCGTTGAACTGCAGCAACGCGATGGCCAGGGGAAGGGCGACTGCCAGAAGGGAGGCGCCCAGAAGGGGTGAGGCTGTCGACTTACGGACGGCGCGCAGGACCCTGTAGTTGTCCATGCGCTTCAGATTGAGCTTCAGCCAGTAACGCTCGCGGTGTGCGTCCGTAGGATAGAGAACGGGAGCAGCCGCTTCGATGACGGTCTGAGCGAGGCCGGCCCATACCTGTTCACCGGATTGGTGCGCCCACGGGTTGAACCAGGCGGTCGCGTACCTTCGTTGACCAGTGCCGGGTTCCCGTGTGATGCGGCCCTCATCGGTGTCCGATTCGGGATTGCGCCGCAGCATGCGCACGACTTCGCGAACCGTGAGCCGTTGGGGTGTTCGTCCCGTACGGTCGTTCCGTCCGTCGGTCTGTGTCTCCAGGGAGTTGCGGACCAGATGCATCATCGTGCTTTTCCCGGACCCCCACGGGCCCTCCAGGGTGATGACTGCCGGACCGGCGAGCCCCCCGTCCGCAGACTGCCCTTGAGAAGAAGCCGCGTGGTCGGCGGACTTGATCTGACCGACGATCGCCGACGCCAGGGCTGCTCGGTCCAGCAGGTCGGTGCCGGCTGGTGCATCAGACACACCCCAGATGGAGATGGCGCCTACTTCGACCGTCCGCAGGGAGATCCCTTGCTCCGGATCCCAAAGGCGGATGGTGCCGTCATCGCCTCCGGAGGCCAGGCGTATCGAGCCGTCCGCTCTATGCCACGCGACCATGGTCCGGATCCCCGAGGTGTGGCCCGACAGCGGACGCCCGACAGCCCGCCGCGACAGCGCGTCCCATACATGGATGCCGCCGGCGCCGCCGGAGGCGATCCGGATCCGACCGTCACTGTTCGTCCAGCAGGCCAGGCCGCGTATCGCGGAGTCCTCTGCCTGGAACGGCTCCCCGACGCGGGTACCTCCTACTGGATCCCACACCGTGACCAGGCCGTCGAAGCTGCCGGCGGCCACTCTGGGCCCGTGTTCCGCGTCGACCCAGCTGCACAGGGACCAGATTCCCTGTGTGGCCGTCTCGATGGCGCCGACCAGTTCCCCGGTCTCACCGTCCCAGATCCGAATGACGTGGTCGGTGCCGGCGGAGGCGACTCGCCGTTTTCCCTCGGGATCGACCCAATGGGTGATGGCGAGCAGTCCGCCGTTGTGAACGACGCGCCTTACACCGACTTCGTCTCCAGGCGTGCTCAGCAGCCGAAATGCCGAGTCGTCGCCCACTGAGGCCACGCGTAGCCGACCGTCCGCTCCGGACCAGCACGTCATGGCGGAGACCGAGGCCGTGTGCGCCTGCAGGGCCTCCGAGAGCGGAGTGCAGTCCGCCGGGTTCCAGACCTTGATCGTCCCGTCCAGGCTGCCGGAGAGCAAACGGTAGCCACCCTCGGCACGTCCGGCGGTCAGGGCCCAGACTCCTGGGCCATGCCGGGTGTCGGACGCGGAGACGAGTGTCCCTGAGTCCGGATTCCACACCCGGACCAGACCGTCGAGACCCGCCGACGCGAGGCGGGTTTCCTCATCGGATTCCTGCCAGCTGGCCAACGCCCAGATAGCGGCGACATGCCCCGAGTTGATTTCTCTGACCAGCGAACCGTCTGAACGGTTCCAGATCCTGATGAACCCGTCCGTGCTTGCCGAGGCGATTCGTGAGATGTCGCTGCCTGGGACCTGCCATTGTTGCAGATCCGAGATCGGACTCAGGCCCGAGGGAATCACTTGCCGTCGTGTGCGGGTCGCTACATCCCAAATCTGTATTTCGCCGTTCGTGTTCCCGGAAGCTACTTGCCTTTCCCCGTTTATCTCCGAGAGGCGGCACAGAGACCAGATGGGCGAGTCGGTGATTCCGGGATTCCAGTCGAGTGTTTGAAACTCGGGAGGGTCCCATTGCTTGATCCTGCCGTCCTCGCCGCCCGACAGGAGGGCGAGGTCGTCGTCGTTCGCGATCCAGAGCAGGCATTCGGTCGGTGCGGAATGGCCCTGGAACGCGCGTGTCACCGGGGACATGGTCCCGACGTCCCACACCCCCACGGTCCCTGCGTCCGTCCCCGCCGCCAGATACCTCTTTCCATCCGCCTGGCGGGCGGACGCCAGGGATATGACCGACGGACCGGAGTCCGGCCAGGGAGCCCAGAGCACGACCTTTCGGACTGGGTCCCAGACGTGGACGCTTCCGTCGTAACTTCCCGTGGCCAGTCGCAGAGCCCCGGACTCACTCCAGAGAGTCATCGACATGACCCCGCCCGCGTGCTGGGACGGGAAGGAGTCGACCTGCTCCCCCGACTTCGGATCCCACACGCACACGAGTCCGTCGCTGCCGGAGGAGAAGATGAGCGTTCCGTTGTCGTCCGTCCAGCTGGCCAGTTTCCGAACCGCCGCGCTGTGACCTATCAGCGGCTCGCACAAAGGCGCACCGCTTTCTGCGTCCCAAATCCTGACGTCACCGTCCGACCCGCCCGAGGCGAGAAATGTCTGTCCCTCGCTGTCCTGCCAGGAAGTCAGTGCATAGATTCCGCCGGTCTGCGTCGGAAGCCATGAATCCGAGTCGGGTGTTCCATTACTGGTCATGCCCCCGCCTGTGCCAGAAATGTGGATAGCGCCGAGATGCGTGAGACTGCTCTACCCTCGGTATGAGATCTCTAATCAGCGGGCAGTTTGCAGGGGAGCCGGCAGCGAGTTCACGGGCGGGTCACTAGGTGAGCGGGTCGACCCTGCCGCTCACATGCACCCGGGCCGCCTCCCCCGCCCCGTCTCCCGTGCCGCGGAGTTCGAAGCGGGCGCCGTCTGCCATGAAGGTGACCGTGCTGGGGAGTGGTACCGGGGCCCGGAACTGTGCGCGTACGTGTACCGCCTGGGGGGTGCCGTGGGCGGCGAGGCAGCGGGCGACGGTCCACATGCCGTGGGCTATGGCGCGGCGGAAGCCGAAGAGGCGGGCGGTGAGGGCGTGCAGGTGGATGGGGTTGCGGTCACCGGAGGCGGCGCCGTAGCGCCGGCCGACGTCGGCGGCGAGCCGCCACTCGTCGAGCACGGGGAGCGAGCCGGGTTCCGGCTCCCTCGCAGCGGGCGCGGCCTCGGTTTCCCGCGGGGCGGGCGCGGCCTCGGTTTCCCGCGGGGCGGGCGCGGCCTCGGTGCGGTGCCGGGCCAGATAGGTGCTCGTGGACTCCCACACGACCCGGCCGGCGTTCCGCAGCTCGGTGACGACGACCGCCTCCGTGCCCCGTCGGTGCGGGGCCAACCGGTCGACGTACACGGTGAGTTCGTACGTCCCCGTGGCCGGCAGGGCCGTGTGGCGGGTGATGCCGATCGAGGTGTGGACGAGGCCGAGCAGCGGGAGGGGGAAGTCCCGGCGGCTCATGAGGCTCATGGCCAGGGGGAAGCCCAGGACGTGGGGATAGGTGAGCGGCAGCGAGTCCTCGCCGGTCGGGAAGGCGCAGACCCGTTCGTACGCGGCGAGGCGGGACAGGTCGACGCGCAGGCCCGGCAGGACCAGGCGGTCGCCGAGGCCCGGGAACGCAACGCCCGGCCGGGGCCGCTTGAAGGGCGAGCGCAGGGCGCCGAGGGCGAGCAGCGGGCCCAGGGAGGGCGCGCCGGACAGGACGGTGGTCACCGTGGCCACTACGCCCCCAGGAGGCTCTGGCCGCACACCCGCACGACCTGCCCGTTCACCGCGCCGGAGGCGGGCTGCGCGAGCCACGCCGTCGTCTCGGCGACGTCGACGGGCAGCCCGCCTTGCGCGAGGGAGTTCATCCGGCGGCCCGCCTCGCGGATGAACAGCGGCACCGCGGCCGTCATCTTCGTCTCGATGAACCCCGGCGCCACCGCGTTCACCGTGACCCCGTGCCCGGCGAGCGCGCGCGGTGCGAGGGCCCGGACCAGACCGGCGACGCCCGCCTTGCTCGCGCCGTAGTTCGTCTGCCCCGCGTTGCCCGCGAGTCCGGCGATGGAGGCGGTCGCCACGATCCGCCCGCCCGGCCGCAGGGCGCCCTTGGCGAGCAGCGCGTCCGTCGTGCGCAGCACGCTCGCCAGATTGACGTCCAGGACGGAACTCCACCGCTCCGCAGGCATGTTGACCAGCCGCCGGTCCCGGGTGATCCCCGCGTTGTGGACCAACACGTCCAGCCCGTCGGGGAGTTCGGCGGCGATCCGCTCGCCCGCGTCGGCGGCCGTGATGTCGAGCGCGAGGGCGGTGCCGCCCAGCCGCGCGGCGACCCGACGGGCGTCCTCCTCGGCCTGCGGCACGTCCAGGACGACGACATGGGCGCCGTCCCGGGCGAGGGTCTCGGCGACCGCCTCGCCGATGCCGCGGGCGGCGCCGGTGACGAGCGCGGTACGGCCGGCGAGGGGGCGCGACCAGTCGTCGGACCCCTCGGACCCGTCGGACCTCTCGGACCTCTCGGGCCCCTCGGAGGTCACCGCGATCACCTGGCCGCTGACGTACGCGGACTTGGGGGAGAGGAGGAAGCGCAGGGTGGACTCGGCGGCGGCCGCGTCGCCGCCCAGCCGGACGAGGTTCACGGTCCGCCCGCGCCCGATCTCCTTGCCGAGCGACCGCACGAACCCCTCCAGGGCCTGCTGTACGGCCGCCTGATGGTGGTCCTCGGGGTCGAGAGGCGCGCCGAGCACCACCACCCGCCCGCTCGCCGCGACCGACCGCACCACCGGGTGCAGGGCCGCGTGCACCTCGGCGAGCGAGTCGACGTCCCGGACGCCGGTCGCGTCGAGCACGACGGCGGCGGGGTCGGCGGCGGGGTCGGCGGCGGCGAGCGGCAGACCGGTGCGGGAAAGGACGGCCGCAAGATCGCCGACGATGGTCTTGCCCGCCGTAAGGTGAGCCAAGCCGCCGGTGAGAGAGGGACGTTCGGGCGAGAAGCGGCTGAGCGCCGCCGGCTGCGGGAGCCCGAGTCGCCGGGTGAGGAAGCGGCCGGGTGCGGTGGCGGTGAAGCTCAGATAGCGGTCGGCCATGTGCGTCTCGTCTCCCACGGGCTCGGCACGGCGGAAATATGCTTACTCCGGAGTAAGGTTACCGGGGGTAAGTCTAGGTCAAGGGTGAGGAGCAGGTCGAGAATGAGTCCCCTGGAGCTGGTGCGCGAAGACGCCCCGAAGCCCCCGGTCGAGCCCCCGCGCGCCCGTCGCGTCGCGATCGTCGGCGGCGCCCGCATCCCCTTCGCCCGCTCCGACGGCCCCTACGCCACCGCCTCCAACCAGGAGATGCTGACGGCGGCCGTGAACGGGCTGGCGAACCGGTACGCGCTCGACGTCCCGGGCGTGGTGGGCGAGTTGGTCGCCGGCGCCGTCCTCAAGCACAGCCGTGACTTCAACCTGGCCCGTGAGACAGTCCTCGGCTCGAAGCTCGACGCCCGCACCCCCGCCTACGACATCCAGCAGGCCTGCGGCACCGGACTCCAGGCCGTGATCGCCGCCGCCAACAAGATCGCCCTCGGTCAGACCGAGTCCGCGATCGCGGGCGGCGCCGACACCGCCAGCGACGCCCCCCTCGGCGTCAACGACCGCCTGCGCCGCATCCTGCTGGAGGCGCGCCGGGCGAAGTCGACGGGGGCCCGCCTCAAGGCGCTCGCGCAGATCCGCCCCTCCCATCTGATCCCCGACATCCCGCGCAACGCCGAACCGCGCACCGGCCTGTCCATGGGCGAGCACGCGGCGGTCACCGCCCGCGCCTGGGGCATCGAGCGCGAGGCCCAGGACGAACTGGCGGCCACCAGTCACCAGCGGCTCGCCGCCGCGTACGAGCGGGGCTTCTTCGGCGACCTGGTCGTCCCGTTCCGCGACCTGGCCCGCGACCAGAACCTGCGCCCGGACTCGACGGCCGAGCAACTCGCCCGCCTGAAGCCGGTGTTCGGCACGGACGGTCCCGATCCGACCATGACGGCGGGCAATTCGACCCCGCTGACGGACGGCGCGGCCGTGGTCCTCCTCGCCTCCGAGGAGTGGGCCGAGGCGCGGGGCCTGGAGCCGCTCGCCTATCTGACCGCGTACGAGACGGCGGCCGTCGACTTCGTGCACGGCGACGTCGCCGACGGTCAGGACCGGACAGGCGGGAACGGATCCGGCGGGAACGGATCCGGCGGGAACGGATCCGGCGGGAACGGATCCGGCGGGGACGGGTTGCTGATGGCCCCCGCGTACGCCGTCCCCCGCATGCTGCAGCGAACCGGGCTGGGCATCGAGGACTTCGACCTCTTCGAGGTCCACGAGGCCTTCGCCTCCCAGGTGTTGGCGACCCTCGCGGCCTGGGAGAAGCAGGGTCTCGCACCCGTCGACCGCGACCGGCTGAACGTCGTCGGCTCCTCCCTCGCGACCGGCCACCCCTTCGCGGCGACCGGGGCCCGTATCGTCGCGACGCTGGCCAAGCTGCTCGCCGAACGGGACGGCCCGGCACGGGGATTGATCTCGATCTGCGCGGCGGGCGGACAGGGAGTGACCGCGATCCTGGAACGAACGTGAAGATTCCTCATATAACCGCCGAGATTGCACATCCCTAGCCCTGGAACATCCCGGAACACGCACAAGCCCCACACGTGCACGCCGTACGATCCCCTACCTAACCGGTGGTAACCCCTGCCTTAAACGGCCTTAGGAGCTCTTAGGGCCTCTTAAAGTCCGTTAGGGGGCATGCCGGTTGAACGCCTCGGTGCGCGAAGCACGTACGTCATGCAGCAAGCAGTTTTTGTCGCTGCACGCTCAGGGAGCCGCCCGTGTCCACCCCGTACTCAGCCGCCGGCTCGGCATACGTCTCCGCCGAATTCGACGCTCCCCCCGCCCTCGTGGAACCCGAGACGCGACGACTGGACGGCGCCGTACGGGAAGCCTCCGTGCCCGCGTTCGCCCGCCCGGTGACCTACGGCTCGCTCGCCGACCTGCCCTACGACAACGCGGCCGCCGCTCCCCGCACGGTGGTCGTCAGCCGCAAGGACAAGGACGGAGAGTGGACGGACATCACGGCCGAGCGCTTCGCCGCCCAGGTCCACGCGGTGGCCAAGGGGCTGATAGCGGAGGGGCTGGTGCCCGGCGACCGGCTCGCCATCATGGCCCGCACGACGTACGAGTGGACGCTGCTCGACTTCGCGGCCTGGGCGGCGGGCCTGGTCACCGTGCCCATCTACCCGACGTCCTCCGTCTTCCAGACCCGCTGGATCCTTCAGGACTCCGGCGCGGCCGCCCTCGTCACCGAGACCGTCGGCCAGGCGGCCGCCCTGGGCCCCGAACTCGACCGGCTGCCCGACCTCCATCACCTCTGGGTCATGGAGAAGGGGCACGTGGACCGGCTGATCGAGGCGGGCGAGCACGTCCCGGACGCCGAGGTCGAGATCCGCCGGGGGATGCTCGTCCCCGACACCCTCTGCACCCTCATCTACACCTCCGGCACCACCGGCCGCCCCAAAGGCTGCGCGCTCACCCACGGCAACTTCTTCGCCGAGGTCGACAACGCGATCGAACTCCTCTACCCGGTCTTCAAATCGAAGGGCGACGACGTCTCCGTCCTTCTTTTCCTCCCCATGTCCCACGTCTTCGGCCGGATGGTCGCCATCGCCTGCATCCGCGCCCGCGTCCGCCTCGGCCACGCGCCCAGCCTGAAGTCCGACGATCTCCTGCCGGACCTGGCGGCCTTCAGACCCACCTGTCTCCTCGCCATCCCGTACATGCTGGAGAAGGTCTTCAACACCGCCCGCGCGAAGGCGGAGGCCGGCGGCCGGGTCTCCTCCTTCGACCGGGCGGTCGGCGTGGCCCGCCGCTACGGCGAGGCGGTCGAGGCGCAGAAGACCGGCTCCGGCTCCGGCCCGGCGGCCACCCTCCGCGCGGCCCGCACCTTCTACGACCCGCTCGTCTACCGTCGCATCCGCAACGCCATGGGCGGCCGGGTCCGGCACGCCATCTGCGGCGGCTCCCCGCTCGGCCGCCGCCTCTCCTCGTTCTACCTCGGCGCGGGCATCGAGATCTACGAGGGCTACGGCCTGACGGAGACGACGGCCGCGACGACGGTGACCCCGCCCCTGAAACCCCGCCTGGGAACGGTGGGTTGGCCCCTCCCGGGGACGAAGATCCGCATAGCGGCGGACGGCGAGATCCTCGTCGCGGGCGAGCACGTCCTGCGCGGCTACTGGGACCCGGCGGCCGGGGGAGTGGTCCCCGCCGCGCCCGACGGCTGGCTCGCGACCGGCGACATCGGCGAGCTCGACGACGAGGGCTATCTGACGATCACCGGCCGCAAGAAGGAGATGATCATCACGGCGGGCGGCAAGAGCGTCGCCCCCGCGCCCCTGGAGAACTGGCTGCGCTCCCACCCGCTGATCTCCCAGGCCATGGTTCTCGGCGACGACCGCCCCTACGTCTCCGCCCTCCTCACCCTCGACCCCGACGGCCTCACCCACTGGCGTCACATGAACGGCAAGCACCCCGTCCCGGCGGAGCTGCTGATCGACGACGAGGAGTTGAACGCCGTCCTTCAGCGCGCGGTCGACGAGGCCAACAAGCTGGTGTCCCGCCCGGAGTCGATCCGCCGCTTCGTCATCCTCCCCTCGGACTTCTCCGAGACGGCCGGCCACCTCACCCCCTCGATGAAACTCCGCCGCGAGACGATCATGCGGGACTTCGCGGACCAGGTGGAGGGCCTGTACGCGCGTCACTAAAGGGTTCGCGGACGGCCCCCGGACCAGGGAGTATGCCGCTCGTGAACGGCATGAGCGGCCTGAGCGGCATGAGCGGCATCGAGTTCTTCCACTATCCCTGGGACGACCACCCGACCGCCCTCGTCTGGGGCGTCCGGGTCGACGGCACGGACCTGCGCGCGCTGGCGGCCCGGGCGACCCGCGAACTGTGGCGGCCGGAACTGGAGGACCAGTTCGAGGAGGAGGAACAGGAGCGGGAGTCGGCCGAGCTGATCTGGCGTCAGCACGACGGTCTGGGCGTCCTCGACTTCACCGGGAACCACTTCCTGGACGCGGCCGACCGGACTCCCCTCCTCGGCTGCCCCTGCGGCATCTGGCAGTGCTGGGCGCTGCTGGCCCGTATCGGGACGACCTCCACGACGGTCACCTGGTCCGCCTTCCACCAGCCCGAACGCGAGGAGTGGGGCGAGCTGCCGATCGGCCCGTTCGCCTTCGAGCGGACGGCGTACGAGACGGCGCTGAGGAACCCTCCGGTACTGCGGGAGGACCCGTTGGGACCGCCTTCATTCTGAGGTTCTAGGCGGTAGCGGTGAGCGCTTAAAGATCAAGAATTGTTACTTCCGGTTAGCCGTTGACGGAATCATGACAGGTACTTTAATGTTCATGCTCAACCCCCCATAAGGAGGCGGCCTGACCGTTCGCCTCCTTTTTTGTGCAAGGAGTTCCGCAATGAGCGACCTTGTTACGTTCGACATTCCCGAGCATGTGACCGGCTTAGCCGAGGACATAGAACTCGGGCGGCGAATGGTGAAATCCTGGCAACGGGACGGCATCTACCAGGTGGCCATGAAACCCGCCCAGGAAACCGTCGTGGCCAACGCCTACGCGGCAAGCAGGAAGTTCTTCACTCTTCCGCTCGCCGAGAAATCCGGATTCGTCAGCGATCTCTCCTACAGTGGCTATGTCGCCTCCGGCGAGGAGGTGACCGACGGCGTCCAGGACGGCTCGGAGATCTTCACGGTCACCAAGGACGTCCCCCTCGACGATCCCCGGGTCGCCGAGAACTGGCCCTGCCACGGACCGGTGCCCTGGCCGAGCCAGCACTACCGGCACGCCGTCAACGCCTACATGGACCAGTCCGGCAGCCTCGGCCACCGGATCCTCCAGCTCACGGCCCTTGGTCTGGGCCAGGACATCGACGCGCTGACCCGTCTCACCGACGACGGCTGGCACCACATGCGGGTGCTCCGCTTCCCGTCCGCGTCCGACACGAGCGACCGGGGCATCGGCGCGCACACCGACTACGGACTCCTCGTCATCGCCACGCAGGACGAGGTCGGCCAGGCCCTGTACATCCGGCCCCCGATCGAGGGTGAGAGCCGCAACCGCAACTGGCTGCCCGAGGAGAGCGCGGCCGGCGTCTTCCAGGACGACGACCGCTGGACCTACGTGAAACCGGTGCCGAGCACATTCACCGTGTTCCCGGGCGACCTGCTCCAGTTCATCACCGGAGGGGAACTCCTCTCCACTCCGCATAAGGTGAAACTCGCCGACAAGGAACGGTACGCGTTCGCGTACTTCCACGAGCCGAGTTTCCAGGCGGTGGCGCGTCCGCTGGGTTCAGCGGATGCGGGGGACGAGGAATCCCTCCACTACGGCAGCCACTTCACCAACATGTTCCTGCGGTGTTATCCGGACCGGGTCACGACCCGGCGAATTCACGCAGAGGACAGGCTGTCGGTGCTTTCGAAACTCCGTGAGAAGGCGACCGCGTAGGAAAGGAATTCCCCCCACGGGGAAGCGGACGAGAAGGTGAGGTGAGGGCCGGTGGGTGTCTTGGAGTCGCGGACGTGGACGGTGTCCGGGCAGACAGCGACTTCGAGGCAGTCGCCGCCCTCGCCGCCGCTGTACGTCGACTTGCGCCAGGTGTAGGCGGCTTCGAGGCATTCGCCGCCGCCGCCGCTGCTGTAGCTGGACTTGAACCAGTCGAGGTCGGGGCTGTTCACAACTCCTCCAGCTTTTTCTCGATCAACGCCCGGGTTTCCAGGGGCGTGAGCGCCATCGCTCGGATCATCCCATAGCGGTCAACGATCTTCCGGACTTCTTCGGCGTCGGTGATCAGACGAGGAAACTCCTGGATCTCCGTGTACGCGACCTGCGGATGCCTCGGAGGGGTCAGGAGGTTGAACGCGCCGTCCATGTTGGGGTGGAAGTCGACGTTCGTCGGCATCACCTGGATCTCCACGTTCCGCAGGACGCTTAAGCGCAACAGCTGCTTCATCTGGGCCTCATGGACGGCGCGGCCTCCGATCGCCCTGTCCACGACGACTTCTTCCAGTACGAAGCTGCACATTGGAGGGGGCCACCTGTCGAAGACCTGCTGACGGGAGAGCCGGTCGGCGATGCGCTTCTCGATGGTCTCCTCGCTGAGCAGCGGCCGTCGCTGGGAGAACACCACCCGCGTGTGCTCCTCGTGCTGGAGGAGGCCTGGCACTCCCTGGTTGGCGTAGAAGTGCAGCTCCCGCGCCTCCGCCTCCAACGCGGCGTAACTCCGGTACCACTCCGGATGCCGCGTCCGAACCTTGCTCATCGCCTCGCGGACCTCGGGGATCGCGTCCTTGAGCAGGCCTCCCGCGTCGAGTAGGTCGTCCGCCTGCTCCAGGACCTGGGGGCGGATGGTCCGGACCCCGCGCTCCATCGAGGAGATGGCATCGGGGCCGTACCCCACCATCTGCCCGAACTCCTTCTGTGTCAGCCCCCTCCGTTCCCGCAGCCGCTTCATCATCTTGCCGAGGGCGGTGAACAGCCCCGTCGTCCCGTCGGCCTCCGCCGGTGTCTCCGGCCTGCGCTCATCCGTCACTCACGCCACCGCCTTCACGTCTCCCTGGTCAGGACCGACGACCCGTACGCTCGCCCCACCGCAGCCGTACGGCTACGCAGAGTCGCCAAGTCGCCCCTGGCCAGGGTAGATACAACCGGCCACGCTGAGTCAGGTGAACTCCGAAATCTCCACCCAGATCTCCACCCGGAACGCTCCTCCCGGTGAACTGACCCTGCGCTTCAGCTCCACCCCGCGCGGCGCCCGACTGGCCCGTCGGCTCGCCGCGCAGCAGCTCACGGACTGGGGATACCCGCACGACGGCGACGCCAACTACACGGCGCAGCAAGTCGTCGCGGAGCTCGCCGCCAACGCCGTCACGCACGGACGGGTGCCCGGCCGGGACTTCGAGCTGAGGCTGCTGCTGCTCGCGGACGACACGCTGCGTGTCGAGGTGAGCGACACCCGCGGGGACCGGCAACTGCGGATCGTCACGAACCCGGAGGAGGAAGGCGGCCGGGGTCTGATCCTCGTCTGGGTGCTGGCCCGTACGTGGGGGGTTGCGGAGCGGCCCGTCGGCAAGACGGTGTGGGCCGAACTGCCGCTCAGAGGTGCTCGCTGACCTGCTCGGCCGGATTCACGTCACCCAGAGTGCTCGCACGTGCATAATCTGTGACAATGCACGGTGCGTGAAAGGGCGTTGGGGCGGATGGACGGTCGTGGCGCGGTGCGCAAGGGCTCGGCGGAGGACGCGGACGAACGGCGCCGCCTGTCCACCCTGGACCTGGTGGGCCTCGCGGCCGGGGGAGTCGTGGGCTCCGGCTGGTTGATGGCTGTCAGTCAGACCAAGACAGCGGCGCAGCAGGGGTACGCCATGCAGGCGTGGGTGATCGGCGGGGCGTTGATGCTGCTGATCGCCGCCGTGATGGTCGAGCTGGGGATCGCCCTCCCCAAGACGGGCGGGCTGATCTTCCTCCCCTTGCAGGCCGCCGGGCCGTTGCTGGCCACGGTGGTGGCCGCTGGGCTGTGGATCGCGTACGCGGCGAATCCGGCGAGCGAGGCGTGGGCGATGGTGCAGGGGCTGGCCTACGAGTTCCCCTCGCTGCTGAGCTGCCCCAAGGGGGCCGAGGATCCCCAGCTCTCCGGCAGGGGGTGGCTCTGCGCCGTCGCGTTCCTGACGCTGATCGTGGGGCTCAACTTCCTGCCGCCACGACGGCTGATCAGACTGAACCTCATCATCACCGCGGTCAAGGTCCTGATCGTGGTGCTGATCGTCGTCTGCCTGGGCTTCGCAGGGTTCAGGTTCGGGACCGGCGGCGCGTACCCGCTTGCGAACACCGACTTCCTACAGGCCTGCGTGAAGGCCCAGCCGCAGGAATGGTGGCCGGAGCAGGGATCGTGGTCGAAGCAGGGATCGGGGTTGACGATGCTGCTGGGCAGCTCCGTCATTTACGCGTACATCGGTTTCCAGGCTCCGCTCGACTGCGCCGGCAACGTCAAACGGCGTGGCATGGGGGAGGCGGCGCGGTTGCGCTGGGCGGTGTACGGCAGCCTTGTCGGGGCCTTCCTGCTCTACACGGCCCTGCAGTGGGTGTTCAACGGTCTCGGCCACCAATGGACCGTTGACCGCTTCCCGTCGCCGTACTACCGGTTCGCCGCAGACCAGGGGATGGCCTGGATGGTCTGGCTGATCGGCCTGAACGCGGTGCTGTCCCCGATGGGCTCCGGCCTCGTGTTCACCTACGCCCTGACGCGTGAGGTCGCCGCCCTCAGCCGCCATCACCTCACGCATCGGGGACTGCAGACGGCGCGCCGGGCCTCGTTCCGTTTCCGGGGCGCCGAGATCGACGTGTGCTGGATGATCCTGCTGGTCAACTTCACCGTCAGCCTGACGATGCTCGCCATGGTGGGGAGCGACTGGCACCGACTGAGCGCCCTCAACAGCGGGTTGACGCTGTTGGTATACGCCATCGCGGGGGTCGTCCTGGTGGCGCTGCCGCTGGAGACGTTCGGAAGAACGCGCCGGGGGGCGCATATGGTGCTCTCCTATGCGGCGTTCATCGCGATCGCCCTGGTGATCCACTCGACCGAACCGGACAAGGTGTGGCCCGGCATGGTCGCCTTGGGAGTCGGCTCGGCACTGCTGCTCCTGCTGCCCTTCCTGGCACGACGCGACCTGCCCCTCGTGGGGCGCCTGTTGGGACGTTACGACGCAAAGGACCACCTCTTCCGCTTCGCCGACCCCAAAGACGCCGCGGTACGACCACTGCTGCTGTTCGTCGCGTACCTGGTGGTGCTGCTGGTGTGCACGCTGCTGAGGGAGGGTCGGTTCTGGGTGACGGCGTCGATCGTCGTCCTGTCCGCAGCGGTCGTCTTCCCTCTCCTGGTACGGGCCTCAAGCCGCTACCTGGATCAGGTGCCGTTCCCCCTTCCCTCTCCCCGCGCCGAGCCTCAAGCGAAGTCGCCCGTCACCGAAGGGACTTGAGCACCCAGCCCGCCGCGTCGCCCAACCCGGCGCTCCGCAGCTCGTGCTCCGCCTTGTCACGGCGCCCCACGTCCGACCAGCGGCCCACCGTGGCCCGCAGCAGCAGCTGCGCGTCCCGCGCAGACAGGCTCGGCACCCCGCGTACGATCTCGACGACATCGGCCGGAGCCACCAACTGTTCGTTCTCCAGGAACCGTTCGAGCAGGTCCCAGGCCACATTGCGCAGCTTTACACCGTGCAGACGTTCCGCGACGTCGGCGACCAGCGCGGAGTCGACTTTCCGCTCCCGCGATGGATCGGAGAGTTCACGGCACGCGGCGCGGACGGCGGTCGAGTACTTGGCGTCGTGCAGCGCGCGCAAGCAGTCCACGAACCGGTCCGGGTCCGCGCCCGGCCGCCTCACGGCCATGGCCAGCCTGCGTCCCGCCTCGTGCGCGGCCCGGGTCCGCTCGCGGCCGCCTTCGACGTGGCGCAGCAGGTCCACGAGTTCGGCGCCGGAGCGTCCCTCGACCTCTTCGACGGCGACGAGGCGGAGCAACCGGGTGCACTCGGGGTCGGCCTTCGCCCGCAGCCAGCCGGCCATCTGGTTCAGCTGGCCCAGCGGGCGCGGGGACCGGCCGGGGGCGTCGGGCCTCGCCACGACATCGGCCAGCAGGTTCCGTGTCGTACGGGTCAGCGCCGGCTCCTCGTACCAGCACGACACGAGGTCGGCCAGCTCCTGCCCGTCCTTGTACCCGGCCGCCTGACGCCGTACCAGGGTGCATTTTCCCGGGGACGCCTCCTTCTTCGCCAGCAGTGCGCAGAGCTGCACCACGTTCCAGGGCTTCGCGATGCGGCCGATGTGCCCGGCGAGGGCGTCGTACTCGGAGCCGCGCACGGCGATCAGCCGCGCCACCAGGTGCTGGGCCTTTTCCACCTCGGTCGCGTCAGGGTCCCGAAGTCTGGCCTCCACCCAGTCTTCCAGGATCTGCCGGGTCGGGCTGAGGTGCCGGAACGCGCCCGCCAGATCGCCGATCTCCTCGCCCTCCCCGCCGATCACACCAGTGTCCGGCGGACAGTCGGCGTTCGCCAGAAGGGTCAGTTCGAGCAGCCGATCGGCCTCAACGGCGCAGCCCTCGTCGCGGAGCGCGATGTGCAGCAGCGCCTTGTCGAGGTTGGTGCGGCCGGAGCCGGGGCTCGCGAACAGGTCGACGGTGCGTTCGGCGAGCGCCGGCTGCCGCCGGTCCTTGAGGACGCGCACGAACACCGCCACGTCGAACGCGGTGCGCTGGCAGGCCACGTCGTGCACGATGGTCGCGGTGATCGGGGCGCGCTTGCCCTGGGACTCGGCTTTCTGCTGCAGGTCGGCCATCTGGGCCGCCTCCTCGACCGGCCGTGACAGGGCCGCCGTCGCCATCAGCATGACCGCGTCCCGCCGGTCGAAGTAGTGGGCGAGTTCGACCAGTTCGCCGACCGGTCGGCGCACCGCGAAGGCGTGCAGAGCGCGCACGGCCCGCGCCTCGCTGGGGTTCTCCCGCAGTTTCCGCAGGTCGCGCACGACCTGCACGAAGTCCGGGACCGGCATCTGCGTCACCCAGTCGTAGCCCGGGTCACTCTGCTCGCTGGTCATCCGTCACCGCCCGCCGTTTCACGGGTTCGGCCTCGACCCAGTATTTGACGAAGTCCCCCGGCCCGGACAGCTTCCCGACGGCCTGCCGGTCGACCTGCCCGGCCAGGTCGCGGCTCAGCTCGTCCCCGCGCCGCAACTCAGCCACCACGCGCCCCGCGATGTCAGGGCGGCTCATCAGGCGGGACAGATCGCGCACACCGTTGAGCAGCAGGTCGCGGACCCACTCGTCCGCCGTTCCCGGGTCAGACGCCCCGGTCTGTTCGCCCTTCATCCGGTTGGTGAACAGCGGCGCCACCTCCGAGGCGTCGTTCAGCAGCATGCGGGGAGTCCGGTGGACTCCGGCGCCGCACCTGCGCATGCCCTCGACGATGCCGGCGCGCAGCGCGCCGAGGGTGAGGTCGTCGGGGTGGTCGGGCATGCCGTACTCCAGCACGTTCAGCAGATGCCCGCTGAACGGCGTACACGCGTTGAGGGGTGGGGGAAGGTTGTCGCAGGAACTGGCCCACGCGTCGGTGACCTCGCCGCCGACCGCGGTGAGCACACAGGTGCCCCGGAAGGGGGTGCCGAGGGCGCCCGGCAGGGCCGAGTCGGGGCCCAGGCTGGGCAGCACGTTGGAGTAACAGCAGTCCGCGATGAGCACCTTGAGGCCGGCCTTGCTCTGTCTGATCGCCCGGTACACGTACCAGGCGGACAGCCATGTCCAGGGCTTGTTGCTCCGGGAGGAGCCGACCGCGAGGTGGACCTGGCCGCCCGGCACGTCCGTCCAGAACGCGCCATGCCCCACGTAGACCACGAGCAGGGTGTCCTCCGGCCCCTCGCCCGCCGCGGCCGCCTCCTCCAGAGCCCGCATCACACCGTCCGCGGTCCGCACCTCGTGCGGCTCCAGCACCGAGGACCGGGCCGCCGCACCCCAGCGGGGATCCTGGGCCAGGGCGGCCCCGTACGCGTGGGCGCTCGCCTCGATCGTCGGATACCCGATGATGTCGGCGTCGTCGTCGTACTCTCCGACGCCGATCACCAACGCCCGGGACGTCATGCCGGTCAGCCCTCTTCGAGAGCGGTGGAACCGTCGGGGTCGCCGTCCTCCGGGGGCCGGACGACGATCACGGTGACGGTCGGCGGATCGAGCCGCCGCCCCCGCCAGCGGTCGACCGCCCGTTCCACGGCGACCTGCGCTGCGGCCTGCGCCACGGCGCCGACAGCGGCTCCGAGCACGGTCTGCAGGAGCGCGAGAGCGGCGCCCCCGCTCAGGGTGTCCTTCCGCGGCCCCGGCTCCAACTGCCAGAGCAGCCCCGTCTCCCGCCCCAACTCCTGGCGGAGCTCCTCGGGCTCGTCCAGCCCGAACGGCCCCTCGACCTTCACAGAGATCATCGCTGTCATGCCTTCGTGCATCCCCCACCGCAATGCGCCATACACGTCATACGCGCCATACGCGCTGTACACGCCATACACGTCATATACACGTCATACGCATCAGATGCGTCCCCCTTCACGGCGTTCGGTGAACTGCCCCTCGCTCAGGGCGCGTCGTCCCGCAGCACGCTGTAGGACACGCCGTCGCGCCAGCGCCCGTCCCGGAACGCGATGCTGCGCAGGACGCCCTCGCGGGTGAAACCGGCTTTCTCCAGGGCCCGTTGCTCGGCGATGTTCTCCACCTCGGTGTCGGCCTCGATCCTCATGACGGGAGTGTGCGCGAACAGGTAGCGCACCAGGAGGCGTTGGGCCTGGGTGCCGACGCCGCGCCCCTGCGCCTGCGGAAGCAGTTGGATGCCCATGTTCCAGCAGTACGAGCCGGGCGTGGTGACGACCTTGCGCCAGGCCACGAAGCCGTGCGCCTGCGTGCCGGACGTCACCATCAACAGGCCGCCGTCGTCGGAGAGCATGCCGTTCTCCGCCCAGCGCCGCCTGAAGCGCCCCGGGTCCGCCCACCCGAACCACGAGAACGGCCCAGCGGCCTCGGGGTCGACCAGAAACACGTCCAGCATCGACAGATCGTCCTCACGGACAGGCCGCAACCGCACAGCGTCATCGCTCATCCCGCCACGCTAGCGGCTCGTCGCGCGTCGCTGACCGAGTGATCCCCCGACCGGTCAGGTCACCAGGGCACGACCCCGTTGTCGTCGAACAGCCGGCCGGTCGGGCCGTCGTCCGGCAGGGTCGCCAGTCGGATGGCGATCGCCGCGCCCTGCTCGAGGGTCCGGGTCCCGCTGAATCCGTTCAGGTCGGTGGCCACGTAACCGGGGCAGGCGTTGTTGATCAGGATGTCGGTGCCGCTCAGCTCCTTGGCGTACTGGACGGTGACGGCGTTGAGGTAGGCCTTCGTCGGCGCGTAGGCCCCGCTGATCCCCCCGAGGTCGACGCCGGGCGTGGTCTGCAGTGTCAGGGAGCCGACGTGGCTGGACTGGTTGACGATCCGCGGGTGCGCCGAACGGCGCAGCAACGGCAGCATTGCGTTGGTGACCCTGATGACGCCGATGACGTTGGTCTCCACCAGTCGCCGCACGGTCTCGAGGTCGATCGTCGTGGGTTCCTCCGGCCAGCCGCCGGCAATGCCGGCGTTGTTGACGAGTACGTCGAGGCGTCCTGCCCGCTTCTCGATCAGTCGGGCTGCGGTGGTCACGCTCGCGCCGTCGGTCACGTCCAGGGGTACGCCGAACGCGTCGGCGCCAGCGGCACGCAACTTGGCCACGGCGTCCTGGCGGCGCTGCTCGTCCCGGGCGCCGACACCGACACTCCAGCCTCGTGCGCCCAGCCCGGCCGCGATCTCATACCCGATTCCCTTGTTCGCGCCAGTGACCAGCACGATCGTCTTCTCGCTCACGACAGCGAGCATGCCTGCGCCGCAGCCGGGCACCAACACCATCTCGGCAGTGCAGCGATACCCGAGCGATATCGATGAGCCGTCTGCCCGTAATTAGCCTGTGCTCATGGAAATACGCGAGCTGCGGTACTTCGTCGCCGTCGCCGAGGAGCTGCACTTCGGCAAGGCTGCCCAGCGCCTCGGGATAGCCCAGCCGCCGCTGTCCCGCACGATCATCCAGCTCGAACGGCGGCTCGGAATCGCACTGCTGGAACGCAACAGCCGCAAGGTCACGCTCACCGAGGCCGGAGCCGTGCTGCTGGCCGAGGGACGCGCGATCCTCAGCGCAGTGACCGCGGCTGAGCGGCGTACCCAACGGGCCGCGACAGCGCACCCCAGCCTCGTCCTGGCCGTCAAATCCGGCACCGCCGGCGAACTGCTGACGAAACTGCTCGACGCCTACGCCGCGGAACCCGGCGCGGCCACCGTCGATCTGCTGCTCTGCGAGGCACACCAGCACCAGCAGCTGCTGCTGGACGGACAGGCGGACGTGGCTCTGCTGCACCTGCCCTTCGACTCAGCGGCCGGGCTCGACACCGAAGCCCTGTACACCGAGGGGCAGGTCGCGATCCTGCCGGCCGCACACCCGCTCGCCGGCCGCTCCCAGGTCCGGATGGCCGACGTCACCGCACTGCCGGAGCTCCCGATGGCCCGCTGGCCCGGTCCGGGCGGCCACTACCCGGAAGGACCGGGCGCAGAGGTACGGAACCTGACACAGCTCTTCCAGCTGATCGCGCTCGGCCGCACCACCGCGGTCCTTCCCGAGTCAGCCGGCGCCGACCTGCGCCAGGACCTCGCCGCCGTGCCGGTCCTGGACGCTCCGCCCGTCACAACGGTGATCGCCTGGCCGCCGCACAGCCACCTCCGTACAGTCGCCGACCTGGTCCGCGTGGCAACACTTCTTTGAACGGGTGCGCCGCCGGGGCACCGTCCGGTCCGGGTTGTCCGTCAGCCTGCTCCGACGGCAGAAAACCGATTTTCAGACCCCCGCGTCCGCTTCTGCGGGCCTGCGGGCGATCAGGAATGCGTGTGGGGTCGACTCGCCCAGGTCGGACTCCGGCTCGCGTACGGTGCTCGATCGCATCGTGAAGCCGGCCGACGTCAGCAGGCCGGCCATCTGCTCGGGGCGGCGGCGTTCGAAGTCGAGGGCGACGGGGTGCCCCCAGGGGCGGTCGTGGCGGCGGGGCTCGTCGCCGACCTGGAAGGCGAGGAGGAGGTGGCCGCCGGGCGTGAGAACGCGGTGGAACTCGGCGAAGAGCGCGGGGAGTTCGTCCACAGGGGTGTGGATGGAGGAGTAGAAGGAGACGACCCCGTCGAGGGAGCCGTCCGCGTGCCCGTCCAGCTTCAGCATCGAGCCCTGCTCGAACCGGATCCCGGGGTTCTCGCGCCGCGCGATCGCGAGCATCGACTCCGACAGGTCGAGCCCGGACACGTCGAGCCCGAGGGAGGCGAGGCGCCCCGTCGTCCGGCCGGGGCCGCACCCCAGGTCGGCCACTCGGCCGCCGGCGCCGACGAGTTCGGCGTACGCCGCGAGCACGGCCCGCTCCAGCGGCCTCGCGACGAGTTCGGCACGGAAGCGCTCGGCGTAGTCCTCGGCGATGGCGTCGTAGAACGTGCGGGTGGCGGTCAGAAAACCGGGGGCGGGGGTAGTCGTGCTCCGACTGGGGGCCGTGGTGGGAGTCGTGGCGGGGGCTGTCGTGTCGGTCATGGGGCGGGACCCTAGTGGGCGCCACCGACAACCGGGTGCGTTCTGAGCCACGTCCTAAGCCACGCCCAGCGCCCGCAGGGCCCCCGCCGTCGCCGCCGCCCCCAGCACCACCACCGCGAACGGCGCCCTCCGCCACGCCAGCACCCCGCCGGCCAGCACCCCGGCCGGGCGCGCCCAGCCGGCGAAGCCGCCGCCCTCGGTGAGCGCGCCCGTCGCCAGCAGCGCGACCAGCAGGACCACCGCCCCGGCGGACAGCAACTCCTGCACCCGGGCGGGCAGTTCCACCCGCCCGTGCAGCGCGGGGCCGACCAGTCGGAGGGCGTACGTCCCCACCGCCAGCGCCAGGATGAGGGCCAGCGTGCCCGTCGTGCTCATGCCGCCGCCCTCCCCTTGCCATGGCCGCGGCCGTACAGCGCCAGCCCTGCCAGCGCGAGCAGTACGGGCGCCCCGGCGGGGACGACGGGCGTCGCCGCCAGGGCGAGGGCCGCGCCGAGTGCGGCGGGGCGGCGTAGGCGTGCGTCCTTGCGCAGGGTCGGCAGGACCAGCGCCACGAGGACGGCGGGGAAGGCCGCGTCCAGTCCGTAGGCCGCCGTGTCGCCGAGGGCGCTCCCGGCGACGGCGCCCGCGAGCACGCCGGTGTTCCATACGGCGAACAGTCCGATCCCGGAGATCCAGAACGCGGCGCGGCGGCGGGCGGGGTCCGGCTGGGCGAGGGCGAAGGCGACCGTCTCGTCGGTCACCAGGTGCGCGCCGAGGAGGCGGCTCGCGCGGCCGGGGCCGAGGAGGTCGGCGACCGCGAGGCTGAACGCGGCGTTGCGCGTGTTGAGGAGGAGCCCGGTCGCGGCGGCGGCGAGCGGACCGCCCCCGGCCAGCACCACGCCGACCGCGCTGAACTGGGCGGAGCCCGCGTACACCACCAGCGACATCACCACCGGTGCCCACACCGGCAGTCCACCCGCGACGGCGATCGCCCCGAAGGAGACGCCCACCACCCCGCCGGCCAGCGAGACGAGTGAACTGTCACGGACGAGGGGGCGGAGTGCGGTGCTTTCGGAGGGCGCGGGTGTTCGTTGTGGCGAACGCATGTTCTCTACGATGGACAGAGCGGCCACTGTTCGTCAAGCCGAACGACCGTACCGATGGAGCGAACGACATGTCCGACCCGGCGTCCCCGCCCCCCTCCCGCCTGCCCCTGGACTGGATCGCCGCCGCCCTGCGCCGCGAGCGCACCCGCGCCGGTCTCTCCCTCTCCGAGCTGGCCAAACGCGCAGGCATCGCGAAGTCCACGCTCTCGCAGCTGGAGGCGGCGAGCGGGAATCCGAGCGTGGAGACGCTCTGGGCGCTGGGCGTGGCGCTGGGCGTGCCGTTCTCCGCGCTCGTCGAGCCGCCCGTCTCGGCCGTCCGGGTGATTCGCGCGGGGGAGGGGCCGACGGTCGCCTCGGAGCGGGCGCCGTACGTGGCCACGCTGCTGTCGGCCAGCCCGCCGGGCGCGCGGCGGGACATCTACCACCTGCGGGCCGAGCCGGGCCCCGCACGGGAATCGGATCCGCACATTCCGGGCACGGTCGAGCATCTGATCGTGAGCACGGGACGGGTGAAGGCGGGCCCGGCCGGGGAGCTGGTGGAGCTGGAGCCGGGGGACTATCTGACCTACCGCGGGGACGTGCCGCACTCGTACGAGGCGCTGGCGCCGGGCACGACGTTCGTGTTGGTCATGCAGCACGTGTGACGCCGCACGGCGTGGGGTCCGTGTCGTGCGGACCGGGCCGGGCACAGGCAGGAGCCCCGTGCCGTACGGCACAGGGCTCCTTGGGTACTGCTCTCAGAGACTTGCGATCTCAGGGTGTGAAGATCAGACGGGAGTGACGTTCTCCGCCTGAGGACCCTTCGGGCCCTGCGTCACGTCGAAGGAGACCTGCTGGTTCTCCTCGAGCGAGCGGAAGCCCTGCGCGTTGATCGCGGAGTAGTGGACGAAGACGTCGGGGCCGCCGCCTTCCTGGGCGATGAAGCCAAAGCCCTTTTCGGCGTTGAACCACTTCACGGTTCCGGTAGCCATAAGCCCTCCTTGGGCCCAAAGGGTTGCCCTGCTCCAGAACCCTGCAAGCGTGAAAGCAAGTGCCGCACAACTGCATACGTCTGAAAACGACGAGAGCCCGCGGTTACATGCTCCGCAGGCTCTGTACTGCAAGGGAAACCAAACTGCAACTTGCGGCGAGCCTAGCATGCAGGCAGCCGAAAGCAATAGAGGTCAAGATCACGTCACCCGGATGTTTGAAGATCGCGAAAACGGGGTTGACGCGGAGGGGTTCGGGGGTCGGAGTCCGGAGCGTACCCGAAGGGGTCTAGCCTCGCGATGTGGACAATTCTCGCACCCGGCCGCGCGTCGGCCACATCCAGTTCCTCAACTGCCTGCCCCTGTACTGGGGGCTCGCGAGAACCGGCACCCTCCTCGACTTCGAGCTGACCAAGGACACCCCGGAGAAGCTCAGCGAGCGACTGGTGCAGGGCGACCTCGACATCGGGCCCATCACCCTCGTCGAGTTCCTGAAGAACGCCGACGACCTGGTCGCCTTCCCCGACATCGCCGTCGGCTGCGACGGCCCGGTGATGTCCTGCGTGATCGTCTCGAAGGTCCCGCTGGAGGAGCTGGACGGCGCCCGTGTCGCCCTCGGCTCGACCTCGCGCACCTCCGTCCGCCTCGCCCAGCTCCTGCTGACGGACCGTTTCGGCGTCCAGCCGGACTACTACACCTGCCCGCCCGACCTCAGCCTGATGATGCAGGAGGCCGAGGCCGCCGTGCTCATCGGCGACGCCGCTCTGCGGGCCAACCTGCTGGACGGACCGCGCTTCGGCCTGGAGGTGCACGACCTCGGCACGCTCTGGAAGGAGTGGACCGGCCTGCCCTTCGTCTTCGCGGTGTGGGCGGCCCGCCGGGACTACCTGGAGCGCGAGCCGGTCATCACCCGCGAGGTCCACCAGGCCTTCCTCGACTCCTGCAGCCTCTCCCTGGAGGAGGTCGGCAAGGTCGCCGAGCAGGCGGCCCGCTGGGAGGAGTTCGACGAAGAGGTCCTGGAGCGGTACTTCACCACCCTCGACTTCCGCTTCGGCGCACCCCAGCTGGCGGCCGTGACCGAGTTCGCCCGCCGCGTCGGCCCGACGACGGGCTTCCCGGCGGACGTGAACGTGGAACTGCTCCAGCCCCGTTCTGCGTAACCTGCTGCAGAGACTTACGGGGTCCTTATGGGTCCTACGGGGTCCTGGCGGAGTTTTTACGGGGGAGGGGTGGACGTCCATGCAGCCGCTCGGTGCCGACGAACCCACGGCAGTGGGGCCCTACCGGCTGCTCGGCCGGCTCGGGTCCGGCGGGATGGGCCGCGTCTACCTGGGCCGCAGCGCCGGGGGTCGCACGGTCGCCGTGAAGATCGTGCACCCGCACCTCGCCCTCGACGAGGAGTTCCGCGCCCGCTTCCGGCGCGAGGTCGAGGCCGCCCGGCGGGTCGGCGGAGCCTGGACCGCACCGGTCCTGGACGCCGACCCGGAGGCCACGATTCCGTGGGTCGCCACCGGCTACGCGGCCGGCCCCTCCCTGGCCGCCGCGGTCACCTCCGGCGGCGGACCGCTGCCCGAGAATTCCGTACGGGTCCTGGGCGCGGGCCTGGCGGAGGCGCTCACGACCGTGCACGAGCTGGGCCTGGTGCACCGGGACGTGAAGCCGTCCAACGTCCTGCTGACCGTCGACGGCCCCCTGCTGATCGACTTCGGCATCGCCCGCGCGACCGACGGCACCGCCTCCCTCACCTCGACCGGCGTCTCGGTCGGCTCGCCCGGCTACATGGCCCCCGAGCAGATCCTCGGCAAGGGCGCGTCCGGCGCGTCCGACGTCTTCTCCCTCGGCGCGGTGCTGGCCTACGCGGCGACCGGACGGCCCCCGTTCCCGGGCGACTCCTCGGCCGCCCTCCTCTACCAGGTCGTCCACGAGCTGCCCCAACTGGGCGAGCCGGACGGCGGACTCCGCGGTGAGCTGCGGTCGGTGGTCGAGGCCTGCCTGTCCAAGGACCCGACCGCACGGCCGTCCCCGTCCGAGGTGGCGCACCGCCTCGCTCCCGAGGGCGCGGCCCGGCTGGTGGCGCGCGGGTGGCTGCCGGGGCCGCTGGTGGAGCAGGTGGGGCGGAGCGCCGTACACCTGCTGAACCTGGAGGCGACGGGCCCGGGGGCAGGCGCTGAGGCCGGTGCCGGGGCCGGTGCTGGGGTGGGTGCGGTGGTCGTCGCGTCCGGGCCGGTGGGGTTCAGCAGTCCGGCGGTGGCGTCGCAGCAACCGGCGCTGGTGGGCGAGTTCGGGCCGCCGCCCGTGATGGACGGGAGCGCCGCCGCCACTCCGGTGGACGCGCCGCCTTCGGTGCCCGCGCCCCGGGACGCCGAGCCGGTCGCCGCCGGGGGCGGACGTCCCGGCAAGGTCTCCGTCACCGTGGCGGCCGGCGTGACACCCGGCGAGGGCGGGCGCGGACGGCGGCTGAGCTGCTCGGTCGCGCTGGCGGTGGCGGGCGCGATGGCGGCGGTCACGGTCGGCTCGGTGTTCCTGTTCCACCTGCTGCCAGGCGGCGACCGTGACGCCGGGAGCGCCGGCGCCTACTCGCCCGCGCCGACGGCCGGTTCGAGCTTCAGCGCCGAGGACGGTGGCCACGACGGCGACGCGCCCACCGCACTCCCGGCCCGCTACGTCGGCACCTGGGAGGGCCAGGGCACCGGCCTCGACGGGGCCCTCCCGATGGGCGCCTTCCGGGTGACGGTCCACCAGGCCGACGTGGGCCAGAAGTTGGGGGAGCTGCGGCAGACGGATGTGCTCGGCGGCGTCTGTGTCGACGTCCTGACGCTGAAGCAGGTGACGAAGAAGGACGTCGTAGCCACCTCCGTGGGGGCGAAGAGCAACCACGCGGGCTGCAATCCGACGGCTCACACGATCCGCCTCACCCCGACCGGCGACGACCTCACCTACGCCTCGGACAGCGCGGCCGAGGGCAACCCCGTGGCGCGGATGTCGAAGGTCCGATAAGGGATGACCACACCTCCCGGTGACCTGACTCTGGCCGCCGTCGCCGCACTCTGGGGGGCTGTGGCGGGCGCGCTGCTGCCACGCGCCGCCCACCGCTTCGCCGTGCCCTGGGAGGAGACCGAGGACGGTTCGGAGGAAGACCCCGGCTGGCGGTCGACCTGCCCGGGCGGCCACCCGATCCGGGGGTGGCTCGGCCGGGCGAGATGCGGCCGGTGCAGCTCCTCCTACGCCCCCGGCGCCCTCCTCCTGCCCGCCGTCAACGCGCTCCTGTGCGCGGCGGTCGCCGTCGCCACCGGGGTGCGGCCCGAACTGGTCGTATGGCTGGTGCTCGTGCCGGTCGGGGTGCTGCTGGCGGTCGTCGACCTGCGGGCGCGCCGGCTGCCCGATCCGCTCACCCTCCCGCTCGCGGTCGCCGCCCTCGCCCTGCTGGGCCCGGCCGCGCTGCTGCCCGAGCACGCCGGCCACTGGACGACGGCCCTGCTGGGCGCGCTCGCCCTCGGCGCCGGCTACCTCGTGCTGCACCTCGTCAACCCCGCCGGCCTGGCCTTCGGCGACGTGAAGCTGGCGCTGGGCATGGGCGCCGTCCTCGGCTGGTACGGCTGGGCCACGGTCATGCTGGGCACGTTCGCGGCGTTCGGGTTCGGGGCGCTGTACGGGGCCGTGCTGGCCGTCGTGCGACGGGGAGGGCGCAAGGCGACGATCGCCTTCGGGCCGTTCATGCTCGCCGGGACGTTCACGGGGCTGCTGATCGGCGCGTACGCGGCCTGAAAGACAGGGCTTTCGGCCTGCGGCGGGGGGCTGCTGATCGGCGCGTACGCGGCCTGAAAGACAGGGCTTTCGGCCTGCGGCGGGGGGCTGCTGACCGGCGCGTACGCGGCCTGAGGTCCGGGCGGCGAAACGGCTGGCGTAGGCTGGTTCGGTCCGTCCACAACCCTTGACGAAAGGGACGCTCCGGTGCCCGAGAAGGCCGACCTCCAGTCCGTGCTCGACCGTGCCGCGGACGGCGGGCGGATCACCCCGGAAGAGGCCCTCGACCTCTACCGCGACGCCCCGCTGCACGCGCTCGGCGCCGCCGCCGACGCCGTACGCCGCCGTCTGTACGCGGGAACCGAGCACATCGCGACGTACATCATCGAGCGGAACATCAACTACACGAACGTGTGCGTCACGGCGTGCAAGTTCTGCGCCTTCTACGCGGCCCCGAAGGACACGGCCAAGGGCTGGTCCCGCGACCTGGACGACATCCTGCGCCGCTGCGCCGAGACCGTCGAGCTCGGCGGCACGCAGATCATGTTCCAGGGCGGCCACCACCCGGACTACGGCGTCGAGTACTACGAGAAGCACTTCGCCGCCATCAAGGAGGCGTACCCGCAGCTGGTGATCCACTCGCTGGGCGCGTCCGAGGTCGAGCACATGGCGCGGATCTCCAAGGTGAGCGTGGAGGAGGCCGTCACGCGGATCCACGCGGCCGGTCTCGACTCCTTCGCCGGCGCCGGCGCGGAGCTGCTCCCCGAGCGCCCCCGCAAGGCCATCGCGCCGCTGAAGGAGTCCGGCGAGCGCTGGCTGGAGATCATGGAGACCGCGCACAACCTGGGCGTGGAATCGACGTCCACCATGCTGATGGGCACCGGCGAGACCAACGCCGAGCGCATCGAGCACCTGCGGATGATCCGTGACGTACAGGACCGGACGGGCGGCTTCCGCGCCTTCATCCCGTACACCTACCAGCCCGAGAACAACCACCTGAAGGGCCGCACGCAGGCCACGCTCTTCGAGTACCTGCGGATGATCGCCATCGCCCGGCTGTTCATGGACAACATCCGGCACATCCAGGGCTCCTGGCTGACCACGGGGAAGGAGGTCGGCCAACTCTCCCTGCACTACGGCGCGGACGACCTCGGCTCGATCATGCTGGAGGAGAACGTCGTCTCCTCGGCCGGCGCCAAGCACCGCTCCAACCGGATGGAGATCATCGACCTCATCCGCAAGGCGGGCCGCGTCCCGGCGCAGCGCGCGACGACGTACGAGCACCTCGTCGTGCACGACGACCCGGCGAACGACCCCGTCGACGAGCGGGTCATGTCCCACATCTCGTCCACGGCGATCGAGGGCGGCACGGCCCACCCCGAACTGAAGCTCCTGACCTCCAACTAGCCCGCGCATGCTGACGATTCACGCGGACTCCAGGGGCCGGGCGCTCGCCGTCAAGGGCGCATGGATCGACGACGCCGGGCCGCTGGAGGAGCTCGTCGCCGCCCATCCGCGCGCGCGGGTCCGTACCTGGCCCGGCATCCTCACGCCCGGGCTGATCAACCTGCACGGCAACGAGCTGCTGGAGGAGGCGTACCACCCGGATCCGCGCGAGGCCGACCTGCTGGGCACCGCACCGCTGACCGGGGACGCGCTGGCGGCGCTCACCATGGACGACGCCCGCTGGGGCGCGAGCGTCCGGCGCGGGGTGCAGCGCATGCTGGCGCACGGCACGGTCCGGGCGGCCTGCGAGGAGCTGCGCAACCGCGCGGTGCGGGACGCCGTGCACCGCTCCGGCCTGGCGGTCATGGGCCGCGTCGGACGCCCCGGCGGAACCCCCGCGCTCGACCCGTACGCCGCCGGACTCCCGGTGGAGTTCGCGCAGCCGCGGGAGCGCCACTCCGCAGCCCGGTTCGCCGTGTTCGACGTACGCGACGAGACCGAGTTGGCGGAGCGTGGCGCAGCCACGTGCGTGGCGACGGTGGCGGAGGGCCGCATCGTCTACCGGCGGCGGTAGGCGGCGGTAGACGGCGGTAGGCGGCAACGAGGTTTTCTTTACTTCGAAAACGCCTTCGCAAATGCTCCCGAACTCTGCTCGACCCCGCTGCAGTTGGTCAGAGCGTCATCCTTGGCCGAGTCCTCGTCCGAACACTGCTGATCCCGGAACGTCGACCACATGGAAACCCAGGAAATCCCCTTCTCCTCGGCGAACGCCCGCACCTGAGCCGCATCCGCCAGCGAAAACGTCTCGTTGGCGACGTCGTTGGTGCCGATCATCGAGGTCAGCGCCATCCCCCTCCATGCGACGGAGTCCTCCGTCCCGAACACCGACTTCAACTGCGCCTGCGCCGCCGTCGCCGACGTGATCGCGTACCCGCCCATGTCGCCGGCGTACGACTCGCCGTAGTTCATCGTCATGAGGTTGACGGTCGAGACCTGCACGTCGTACTTGTTCGCGGACGCCAGCAGCGCCAGGCTGTCGGAGTCCAGCCCGGACGGCATCACCGGGAGCGTGAAGGAGACCTCCAGGTCGGGCCGCTCCTTCTGCAGCGCCGCGATCGCCTGGGAGCGCAGGGCGACCGACGCGGAGTCGGTGAGTTCGTCGCCCTCGATGTCGAAGTCGGCCTGCGTGGAGCCGGCCGCGTCGAGCGACTCGCCGTACGCCTCGGCGAGTTCCGACGCGCTGTCACAGGTGGCCGCCAACTCCTTGCCGGAGGCCCCGCCGAAGGACACCCGCACCGTGGCGCCCGACTTCGTCAGCGCCGAGACACGGGACTTCACCGCCGAGTCTCCGATGGCGTTCGTCCCGTTCCACCTCGGCGTACAGCTGCTGCCGTCGGCGATCACGAACGCCAGGTTGTACGTCGTCGGCGCGCCCGCGGAGTCGTTGGCGGAGGCCTCCACCGCGCTCACGTAGGGCGCGTAGGAGGTGCCGGCACTGGATGATGTGGCGCTCGGCGACGGGGTGGGACTGCTCGCCTGATCGGCAGCCTGGTCCGTGGCTTTGGGCGCCGCGTCCGACGTGTCGTCGGAGCCCGCGGAGCATCCTGCCAGGGCCAGGGCGAACAGGCAGGTGACCCCGGCCGTCGGCATCAGGAAACTCCTCATTGCGTATGCACCCGCTTTCGTGTTTTCTGCCTCAGCACGGAAACAAAGGGCGTTTCCGAAATGGAAATGTCTCACATGTGGGCGGATCACGCGGGAACAGTGGAAACACAGACAGTTCATGGACGCAAGCGCGCAAAAGGTGATAACCACCCGCCCAAAAGGGACAATCAACCCTCCCATGATGAGCAGGCGTCGCGCAGGAGTTTCATGGATCTCTCAGGGATTGGACAGGTTCACTCGTTTCTCATGGGTCTCTCACATGAGGCTCAGAGTTTATGCCACATAAAGGCTCTCTAATATCCGGGGAATGCAATCCGAGCCTGCCATCGAAAGCCGTGCCGCCGCCCGCGGCAGCCGTCGCAGCCGCAAACGTGACGACGCCTCCGCAGAGGGGCCCGTGTTCGTTGACAACTCCGGACGCAGGTCGAAGCTGCTGCGCCGGATCGGTCTCCTCCTGGGAGTCGGCTGCCTCGCGTACGCCGTCGTCCTCGGCGCCGCCTTCATGGGCTGGGGCACGTCGCTGACCCCGTCCTCGCTGCTGCCGTTCGGCGGCGGAGGCCCGAGAGGCGCCCAGAACTCCGGCCCCGGCGGCATCCAGCCGCAGGGCGGTGTCGGCACCCCGCCCTCGAAGCCCACCGGCGCCCCGCCGTCGGGCGTCGTCACCGGTGAGCCGCCCAGCTCCGCCCCGACCGCGACCGCCTCCGCGGCCGCCAACTGACCGGAGCGCAGCCACTTCCATGACGACCACTTCCTCCCGCGGCCGCCGCCGCGCCCCGACCCGCATGGAGCGGGCGGCGGGCAAGGCCGCGGCGCTGCAGAAACCGCGTGTCATCCTCGCCCTGCTGCTTCTGCTCGCGCTGACCAGCGTGATGCTCCTCGACGGCTATCTGCGCGCCGAGGTCGGCGGCGACCAGCGTGTGCGCACCGGCGCCAGCGCCGGCAAGGTGCCCGAGAAGATCCTCGACGGCGGTCCCATCCTGACCTTCCGGGGCGGCCAGGCCACCACCGTCTCGGTGCCCGACAAGACGATCGCGCTGACCTTCGACGACGGCCCGAACCCGACCTGGACCCCCCAGGTCCTGGCGATCCTGAAGGAGTACGACGTGCCCGGCACGTTCTTCCTGGTCGGCTCGATGGTCTCGCGCTACCCGGGCATCGTGAAGGACATGGTGGCGGAGGGCAACGAGGTGGGCATCCACACCTTCACCCACGTCGACCTCTCCTACCAGTCCGACGCCCGCGTCAACCGGGAGATGGAGCAGACCCAGCTCGCGCTCGCGGGCGCGGCCGGCATCACGACGACGCTCTTCCGCGCCCCGTACTCCTCCGAGACGGACGCCATCGACAACTACAGCTGGCCCGTCTACGAGAAGCTCGGCGAGGACGGTTACACCAGCGTCTTCGTCGACACCGACAGCGACGACTGGAAGAAGCCGGGCGTCTCGAAGATCGTCAAGTGGGCCACGCCGGAGGACGGCAAGGGCGCGTCGGTGCTCTTCCACGACGCCGGCGGCGAGCGTTCGCAGACGATCAAGGCGCTGCCGCAGTACATCAAGAAGATGAAGGCCGCGGGCTACACCTTCACCACCATCAGCGGCGTCATCGAGCAGCAGAACGCCGCGAGCCGGCAGAACTCCGGCCAGCAGAACTCCGGCCAGCAGCAGGCCGTGGGGGCGGCGGGCGCGGCAGGGGCGGCGGGTGCGACGGGTGCCTCGGGTGGGACGGGTGCGGCGGGTGGGACGGGTGCGGCGGGACTGAACGGCGAGCAGCCCGGCAGCATCCCCAACGGCGAGGGGAGCAACGGCGCGGGTGGGACCGTCAACCGTCTCCAGGCCGCCCACCGCGAGGCCACCGGCGTGACCCTCTACGAGGGCAAGGCCCTCATCGCCGCGGTCACCCTCGCCGAGTGGACCGTCCCGACACTGTCGGTGGGACTGATGGTCGTCGGCGTGGCCGTCATGGGCCGCTTCGGGATGATGCTGATCCTGGCCCGCCGCCACTACAGACAGCGCAACAAGCGCCGCTTCAGCTGGGGACCGACCGTCACCCGGCCGGTCAGCGTGATCGTCCCGGCGTACAACGAGAAGGAGTGCATAGCCAACACCCTCAAGTCGCTGGCGAAGAGCACCCACCCGATCGAGATCATCGTCGTGGACGACGGTTCGACCGACGGCACCTCCGAGATCTCGCGTGAGGCGGCGAGGGCCCTCGGCATGACGAACGTCCGCGTCATCCGCCAGGAGAACGCGGGCAAGCCGGCCGCCCTCAACAACGGTGTACGCAGCGCCAGTCACGACATCGTCGTGATGATGGACGGCGACACGGTCTTCGAGCCGGAGGCCGTGCACCACCTCGTGCAGCCCTTCGCCGACCCGAACGTCGGCGCGGTCGCCGGCAACGCCAAGGTCGGCAACCGCGACACGATCATCGGCGCCTGGCAGCACATCGAGTACGTGATGGGCTTCAACCTCGACCGCCGCATGTACGACGTGCTGCGCTGCATGCCGACCATCCCCGGCGCGATCGGCGCGTTCCGCCGCGACGCCGTGCTGGAGGTCGGCGGCATGAGCGAGGACACCCTCGCCGAGGACACCGACATCACCATCGCCATGCACCGCGCGGGCTGGCAGGTCGTCTACCAGGAGCACGCCAAGGCCTGGACCGAGGCGCCGGGCTCCCTCAAGCAACTGTGGTCCCAGCGCTACCGCTGGTCCTACGGCACCATGCAGGCGCTGTGGAAGCATCGCAAGTCCCTGACGGACAAGGGACCTTCGGGTCGCTTCGGCCGCGTCGGCATGCCGCTCGTGGTCCTCTTCCAGATCATCACGCCGGTCTTCGCCCCGCTCATCGACGTCTTCACCGTCTACTCGATGATCTTCATCGACTTCCAGGCGGCCCTGCTGGCCTGGCTTGCGGTCCTCGGCGTCCAACTGGGCTGCGCGGCCTACGCGTTCCGCCTGGACCGCGAGAAGTACCGCTACCTCCTGATGATGCCGCTCCAGCAACTGGCCTACCGCCAGATGATGTACCTCGTCCTCATCCACTCCTGCATCACCGCCCTCACCGGCGGTCGCCTGCGCTGGCAGAAACTGAAGCGGACCGGCGAGGTCGGCACCCCGGCCGGGGTGAGCTGATGAGCTGGGACGAGCAGCAGGGCTACGGCTACGGCTACGGCTACGAGTACGGGCAGCAGCAGCAACCGCAGCAGCAACCGCAGTACCCGTACGGTTACGACGGGTACGGCCAACCTCAGCAGTACGGCCAACCCCAGCAGTACGGCCAACCCCAGCAGTACGGGCAACAGCCGTATCCGCAGGAGCATCCGTATCCGCAGGCGCAGGAGCAGGCGCAGGCGGAGTTCATGGAGTACGGGCAGACCGTCTCCGTAGCCGTCGAGGAGACGGCGCCCCTGCCCACGGTGGAGCCGGAACCCGAACCGGAGCCCCCGCCCCCGGCCAAGCCCGCCGCCCCCCAGCGGGACCGCTACTTCGACACCCTCCGCGCCCTCGCCCTGATAAGGGTCGTCGCCTACCACACCTTCGGCTGGGCCTGGGCCGGCATGGTCTTCCCCTCCATGGGGGTCATGTTCGGCCTGGCCGGCACCCTGATGGCGAAGTCTCTGGAGCGTCCGGCGCCGAAGGTGGTGAAGAGCCGGCTCCGCCGCCTCCTGCCCCCCTTCTGGTTCTGGGGCGTCTTCGTCGTCCTGGCGATGCTGGTCCACGACTGGATGCCGAACTGGGAGATCGTCTACTGGGTCGTGCCGCTGGGCGACCCGCCGGGCAACGCCTGGGGCGAGCAGGCCTGGGAGATCCTCTGGTATCTGCGGACCTACCTGTGGTTCGTCCTGCTCTCCCCGCTCCTGCTCCGGCTGTTCCGGCTCGCCCCGGTCCCCGTGCTGGCGCTCTCCCTCGCGCCCGTCCTGGTCCTGAGCTTCGTCTGGGCCGGCCCGGACAACCGTGTCGGCAGCGCACTGTGGGACCTGTCGACGTACCTCTTCTGCTGGATGCTCGGCTTCGCGCACCGCGACGGCGTCCTGCAGCGCATGAAGCCGGCCCTGGTGACCGTGGTGTCGCTGGCGGCGATCGGCTTCGGCGGCTGGTCCGCCCTCACGCACCAGGCGGACGCCGGCACCTACGACCTGGACGAGATCCCGCTCGCGCAGGCCTTCTGGTCGGCCGGCTTCGTCATGCTGCTGATGTGGGCGAAGGCCTACTTCGGCATCGACTTCGCCTGGCTCACCCGGTTCCGGCGCATGAACCGCATCGTCACCGTCTTCAACGCGCGCGCGGTGACGATCTACCTCTGGCACGAGATCGCCCTGATCCTCGCCGTGCCGCTGATCGACCGGTTCTGGGACATCCCCGCGTTCGAGACGTACCTGCCGCTGGACAGCCAGTGGTTCACGTTCGGCGTGGGCTGGCTGCTGATCGGCGTCTTCGTGCTGCTGTGCGGGTGGGTCGAGGACATGGCGGCACGGAAGAAGCCGAGGCTCCTGCCGTGAGCCGGTGAGGGAGGGGCTGCCACAATGGACGGGTGACCCGCGCTTCCCTGAACAAGCAGCCCAACGAAGTCGCCTCGATGTTCGACCGCGTGGCGGAACGGTACGACCTGACCAACGACGTGCTGTCGCTGGGCCAGGACCGGAGGTGGCGCAAGGAGGTCGCGAAGGCGGTCGACGCCCGCCCCGCCCAGAAGGTCCTGGACCTCGCCGCGGGCACGGCCACCTCGTCCCTCCCCTTCGCGCAGACCGGCGCCTACGTCGTCCCCTGCGACTTCTCCCTCGGCATGCTCCAGGTCGGCAAGAGGAACCACGCCTGGCTGCCCTTCACGGCCGGGGACGCGACGCGGCTGCCCTTCAAGGACGACACCTTCGACGCCGTCACCATCTCCTTCGGCCTGCGCAACGTGCAGGACTTCGACGCCGCCCTGCGCGAGATGTACCGGGTGACCCGGCCCGGCGGACGCGTCGTGATCTGCGAGTTCTCGCACCCGACCTGGGCGCCCTTCCGGACCGTCTACACCGAGTACCTGATGCGCGCCCTGCCCCCCGTCGCCCGCGCGGTCTCCTCCAACCCCGACGCCTACGTCTACCTCGCCGAGTCCATCCGCGCCTGGCCCGACCAGCCCGCCCTCGCCGAGCACCTGCGCAAGGCCGGCTGGTCGAAGGTCGCCTGGCGCAACCTGACCGGCGGCGTCGTCACCCTCCACCGGGGCTTCAAGGACGCCTGAGGCCCGGGAGGCACCAGCCAGGGCGGCACGGGAGCACGGCAGGGCAAGGCGGCGGGGAAGACGACAGGGGAGGGCGGCGGGGGCGCACGGCGGGGAGGGCGGCGGGGGCGCACGGCGGGGAGGCCGGCAGGGGCGCACGGCGGGGAGGCCGGCAGGGGCGCACGGCGGGGAGGCCGGCAGGGGCGCACGGCGGGGAGGCCGGTTTCGGCGCTCCTGGGCGGCCCGTTCCTACGCGACCCGCGTTCCTACGCCCCTACCTGCTGATCGCCTCGAAGGGATCCCCGGGCTGGTCCAGCTCGCGCTGCAGCCCGCCCCCGCCCGGTCGCGGCACGCGCGGCTCGCGCACGCCCGAGCCTCCGCCGCCCTCCCCCTCGCCGAAGTCGAACCACACGGTGACGACGGCGCCACGCGACACCTCGACACCTGGCGGCGGGTACTGCCGTACGACGTAGTCGACGACCGCGCGATGGAAGTCGGGCCGGTCCGGCGCGGCCAGCAGCACGCCTTGCGCCGCGGCCGCCTCACGCGCGTCCACGGCCATCAGACCCACGAACCTCGGCACGCGCACTTCGGGTGTTTTGGGCGGTATGAGCACAGATGTCACCCCCAGCGGTACTGGCAGGGTAACCGCCCGAGGGTGCCGTCCGGAAGCGCTGAGTGTCTTTCTGTAGCTGATACCGCGCTTGCCGCTACAGAGAGTCACCAATTGAGGCGGTAGCAGTGCCCTTCCCGCTCCAGCTCGGGCGTCAGAAAAACCTCCGAGAGCCGCATCCCCAGCCGTTGCGTGACGGCGATCGAGCGCTCGTTGCGCGCGTCGACCATGGCCACCACCCCCGGCGCCCCGGCCGCCCGCACCCGCTCCAGCGTCATCTGCGCAGCCGTCGTCGCATACCCCCGCCCCCAGTGCTCCCGCCCCAGCCGCCACCCGATCTCGATCTCGCCCTTGGGCCCCCAATCCCGCGGCCACGGCTGGGCGCCCGTGAACCCGACGACCCGGTCCTCGCGGTCCAGCATCGTCCACAGACAGAAACCGTGCTCGGCGTCGTGCCGCCGCTGGCGGGCGGTGAGCTCCTCGTAGACGGACAGCTCCGCGGACCTGCCGCCGTGGAACTCCATCACCTCCGGGTGGTTGAACACCCGGTGCCACGCGACCGCGTCCTCGTCCGTGGGAACACGCAGCCGTACTTCGGGGAGAGCTCGGTTCACTGGGCAGCCCTTCAGCCGGGTGATCAATTCTGCTGAATAGACTGCCCATGTCCAGTGCCGGTCGGCACGCAGATTCCGAACTTGGGGAGATCCCGCCGTGACCGCCGTGAACGAGCCCCACGCCGAGCACTTCTCCGAGAACACCGCCGACGTGATCGTCGTCGGCGCGGGGCCGGCCGGCTCCACGACCGCCTACTACCTCGCCAAGGCCGGACTCGACGTACTCCTCCTCGAGAAGACCGAGTTCCCGCGCGAGAAGGTCTGCGGCGACGGCCTCACCCCGCGCGCCACCAAGCAACTCGTGGCCATGGGCATCGACATCTCCGAGGAGGCCGGCTGGCTGCGCAACAAGGGCCTCAGGATCATCGGCGGCGGGGTGCGCCTGCAGCTCGACTGGCCTGATCTCGCCTCCTTCCCCGACTACGGCCTCGTCCGCAAGCGCGACGACTTCGACGAACAGCTCGCCCGCCAGGCCCAGAAGGCGGGCGCCCGCCTGTACGAGCGCTGCAACGTCGGCGCCCCGATCGTCGACGACCGCACCGGCCGCATCACCGGTGTGCGCGCCAAGCTCGGCGAGGAGAAGCGCGAAGTCACCTTCCACGCCCCGCTGGTGGTGGCCGCCGACGGCAACTCCACCCGGCTGTCGCTCGCGATGGGCCTGCACCGCCGCGAGGACCGCCCGATGGGCGTCGCCGTCCGCACCTACTTCACCTCCCCGCGCCACGAGGACGACTACCTGGAGTCCTGGCTGGAGCTGTGGGACCGCCGAGGCCCGGGCGAGGACCGGCTGCTGCCGGGCTACGGCTGGATCTTCGGCATGGGGGACGGGACGTCGAACGTCGGTCTGGGCGTGCTCAACACCTCCGACTCCTTCAAGGAACTCGACTGGCGCGAGGTCCTCAAGGCCTGGTGCGCTTCCATGCCGGAGGACTGGGGCTACACCCCCGAGAACATGACCGGCCCGATCCGCGGCGCCGCCCTCCCCATGGCCTTCAACCGCAAGCCCCACTACACCAAGGGGCTGCTGCTGGTCGGCGACGCCGGCGGCCTGGTGAACCCCTTCAACGGCGAGGGCATCGCCTACGCCATGGAGTCCGGCCAGATCGCCGCCGACGTCATCGTCCAGGCCCACGCCCGCGCCACCCCCGGCCAGCGTGAACTCGCCCTGCAGCGCTACCCGCAGATCCTCGCGGACACCTACGGCGGCTACTACACGCTGGGCCGCGCCTTCGTGAAGCTCATCGGCAACCCGAAGGTCATGAAGATCGCGGCCCAGCGCGGCCTGACCCACCCCTTGCTGATGAAGTTCACCCTCAAGATGCTCGCCAACCTGACGGACCCCACAGGCGGCGACGCAATGGACCGCATCATCAACGGCCTGAGCAAGGTAGCCCCCAAGGCCTAACCCCCAACCACCCCACCCCTGGAGCACCGCCCACTCCCACCCCTGGAGCACCGCCCACTCCCACCCCTGGAGCACCGCCCACTCCCGCCCCAGGGGCGGCGACCGCTCCCGCCCCAGGGGCGGCGGCCATTCCCGTCCCTGGGGTGGCGGCCACTTCGCCTCAGGGTTTCGGCCACTTCCGTCCTTGGGGTGGCGGCCACTTCCGCCTCAGGGGTTTCGGCCACTTCCGTCCCTGGGGGTGGTAGCCACTTCGGCCTCAGGGTTTCGGCCACTCCCGCCCCTGGGGCGCCAGCCACTCCCGCCCCTGGGGCGCCAGCCACTTCCGCCCATGGGGCGGCGGCCGCCCCGACTCAGAGAGCAGCGGCCGGTTCGGCCCGGGGCGTGGCCGGGCCGGGCGGGGGGCGTTGGCCGGGGCTGGCTCAGGGGCGTGGCCGGATCCGGCTCAGTGCTGCGGCTGGCCCTGGACCTGGGTCTGGGCCTCTGGGGTCTGAGCCTGGACCTGGGGCTGGGCCTCCTGGGCCTCCTGGGTCTGGGCCTGAGTCTGGGCTTGGCTCAGGGCCGTGGCCTTGGCGGCCCGGCGTGCGAAGACCTCTTCCCGCCGGTCCGCCACCTGCCGCAGCGCGTCCTTCCGACCCCTCCTCGAAAGCCGGTCCAGATAGACCTGTCCGTCGAGATGGTCGCTCTCGTGCTCCAGGCACCGCGCGAAGTACCCGCGCCCCTCGACGACCAGCGGACGGCCCTCCCTGTCGTACCCCCGCACCACGGCCCGGTCCGGCCGCGGTACGTCCATGACGGCGCCCGGCACTGACAGGCACCCCTCGCCCTCGTCGAGCAGCCGTCGCCCGGCCGGGTCAAGCCGGTCCAGTACTGGATTGACGATGTGTCCGACATGTCGGACACCTTCGTCGTCCCGGCAGTCGTAGACGAACAGCCGCAGACCGACACCGACCTGGTTCGCCGCAAGGCCGGCCCCGTCGGCGACGTACATGGTGAGGAACATGTCGTCGATGAGCGCGGCCAGATCCGGCCCGAACTCGGTGACCTCTCGGCAGGACTTGTGCAGGACCTCTTCACCGACCTCGGTGATCCGCCGCACCGACCCGCTCCGGGCCTCGGGCGCGAACGGGGGATACGAGGCAACCGGCTGCCCCTGCACGAACACACGTGGCATGACGTTCTCTCCTCCAACTCATGGACAGGCCATGGAGTTCCACAACCCGCCCACCGAGCATCCCAGGAGAACGACAGCCGCGTCCGCGCGCTGAGGGGGCGCGGCAGTCACGTCCGCATGTGTGGGAGGGGAGCGACAGTCGCGTCCGCTCGTCGGTAGGGGAGCGGCACACGCGTCCGGATGCCGGGACAGGAACCGGCTTGGGCGGCCGAGCGTGCGAGGAAACAAGCCGAAGTCCCTGCGGCCGAGGAGCAGGCCGGGGGAGCGGCACGCGGGGCCCGTGCGGCGAGGGAGGGGCCGATGCGGGGCCGAGCGCTCCGAAGGAGCGGTGGGTGCCCGCCCGAGCACACCGAGGGCGGTCGGCGGGGCGAGCACGGCGTGAGAGGGGCCGACGCGGTCGGACCACCACGCCGAGAGGCGACTGGCACTCCCGCGAACGCACCGGGAGGCGGCTGAACGCCCGCGAACGCACCGAGAGCGCGGCCGGCGAGGCTACGGCGGTGTGGGGGGCCGATGCGGTCGACTGCGCCAGGCAGTGGCCGACGCGCGCCAGACCGCGACGCTGAATCACCGATGTGCGCCCGCACGCGGCGCAGTGCATGCGGCGCAGTAGTGGCCCGCGTGGCCGATTGCGTAAGCGGCGAGCGGCGAGCGCCGAAGCCGAACTGCGAGGGCGCGTGGGCTCAGCCGCCCGGCGGGCAGGTGGAGCCCGAAGGGCCGCTGCCCCCGAGCGGCTGCGGCCCTTCCGTGCGTGAGGCGCCCTCAGGGGCGCCGAAGGGGCGTCAGAGCACCCGCACCGCTCCGGTCGGCGGGTCGTACGACAGCGGCTTCTCGGCCACGCCGGTGGACGGGTTCTGCGCGCCGACGAACATGCCGTCGCCGACGTACACCGCCACGTGGTACGCGCTGCCCGCGCTGCCCCAGTAGAGGATGTCGCCCGGCTGCAGGTTGTCCAGCGACACCTGGGTGCCGGCGGTGGACTGGTCCTGCGAGACGCGCGGCAGGTCGATGCCGACCTGCTTGAAAGCGGTCTGCACCAGACCCGAGCAGTCCCACGAGTTGGGGCCCGTGCCGCCGGAGACGTAGGCGTCGCCGATCTGCGCCTTCACGAACGCGATGACAGCGGCGGCCGAACCGGTCGCCGTGGACGAACTGGTCGAGCTGCTGCTGCTCGACGCGGACGTCGAGGCCAGCGTGGTCCGCTCGGCGTTGCGCGTGGCACGCTCGGCGGCGGCCTTGCGGGCGGCCTCGGCCTTCTTCGTCGCCTCGGCCTTGGCGTCGGCGAGGTCCTTCTTGGCCTCCTTGGCGGCTGCTGCGGCGGCCGCGTCACGCTCGGCCTGCAGCTGGTAGTTCGCTGCGGCCTGCTGCGTGGCCTGAGCGGACTGCGCGACCTGGGCGGCCAGGTCGCCCGTGAGTACGGGCAGTTCGAGCGTCTGCGTCACCGGCTCGGCGGCGTTCGCCGAACCGGCCGCCGTGGCGACGGCCAGCGTGCCGAGGACACCACTGGCGACTCCGGCCCGCATCGCGATCGTCGACGCGCTGCGGCGGGGTTTCCGGTGGCTGCGTATGTGAGCGGTGTGGGACATGAGTCCAACCGGTATCAGGGGCTCCTCCATACCTTCAAGAAACGTGTGCTGCGCCACAGTTGTTCAATCGGCGTCCCAATTCCCCTGGCTCGCGTTCTTTATTGACGCCGTAACGGACATTACGGACGTAGGTGATCAAGCCTGTGATCATGGGCTTTCGTCGTTACGCCCGGATTGCCCGGCACCTACCACCGGTCGAGACCGTTGGCCAAGCCCGCTTCTTAGACGCCTCTCATGAATGTGGCGGAGGTCACGGAACGGTTACCGTGGCGGCCGCGTCTCGCGCATGCGGCGGGATCGCCTCCGCTCGTGAATGTGTGCACGCGTCCACACCCCGTCCCGATCTCCCTCTGATGTGTGAACGCGGCCCACTATCAGGACGCTGCGTCCATCACGAATTTGCATGCAAGGGAAGCTTCTTGATATGGAGACGACGCTCGCGGCCTGCAGCGACGAGCGCAAATGTCACTTCTTGTGATCACTCTGACGCTTCGCGTACGAAGATCACCGCTGATATGACTTCATGATCCTTCGTCAGGTGGTGGAGATCACAAAGCTTGTGTAATACCCCGTGTCGCAGATCACAGAGCGGCGGGCATAGGATGCGAGGCAGTTGGGCTTGTGACCTGCTTCACATGTTCGCGATCTTCGCCGGGACGGGCGGGGTTCGTGGGGCCGGTGGGGCTGACGTGAGTCCGATGCCATCGCCAGCAGTCAGTGCCGACTGAGAGGAGCGAGGAGCGGTGAACGCGTATGCGCCCATCCTCGTACTGGGAGCCCTCGGGGCAGGCTTTGCGATCTTCTCCGTGGTCATGGCCACGCTGATCGGGCCAAAGCGGTACAACCGCGCCAAGCTCGAGGCCTACGAGTGCGGTATCGAGCCGACCCCCACGCCGGCCGGCGGCGGGCGCTTCCCCATCAAGTACTACCTGACGGCGATGCTCTTCATCGTCTTCGACATCGAGATCGTCTTCCTCTACCCCTGGGCCGTCACCTTCGACGCCCTGGGTGTCTTCGGGCTCGTGGAGATGCTGCTCTTCGTGCTCACTGTCTTCGTCGCGTACGCGTACGTATGGCGGCGCGGCGGCCTGGAATGGGACTGAGGGGCCTTTAGCCATGGGACTCGAAGAAAAGCTGCCGAGCGGTTTCCTGCTGACCACCGTCGAGCAGGCCGCGGGCTGGGTGCGCAAGGCGTCCGTCTTCCCCGCCACGTTCGGCCTCGCCTGCTGCGCCATCGAGATGATGACCACCGGCGCAGGCCGCTACGACCTGGCGCGCTTCGGTATGGAGGTCTTCCGAGGCTCGCCCCGCCAGGCGGACCTGATGATCGTCGCGGGCCGGGTCAGCCAGAAGATGGCGCCGGTGCTCCGGCAGGTCTACGACCAGATGCCGAACCCGAAGTGGGTCATCTCCATGGGGGTGTGCGCCTCCTCGGGCGGCATGTTCAACAACTATGCGATCGTCCAGGGCGTCGACCACATCGTCCCCGTCGACATCTACCTCCCGGGCTGCCCGCCGCGCCCCGAGATGCTGATGGACGCGATCCTCAAGCTCCACCACAAGATCCAGAACTCCAAGCTGGGCGTGAACGCCGAGGAGGCGGCCCGCGAGGCGGAGGAAGCGGCGCTCAAGGCCCTGCCCACGATCGAGATGAAGGGGCTGCTGCGGTGAGCGACGCGAACGGCACCCATGGCGCGAACGGCTCCTCGAACGGGGTGAACGGGTCCAACGGCGTGAACGGGTCCAACGGGGTCAACCCCGAGAAGGATCTTTCCGCCTCCAACCTCCCCGGCCAGCGCGGCCGGGGCGGCGAGGAGGTCCGCGTTCAGCGCGGCATGTTCGGAGCCGACAACGGCGGCGACACATCCGGCTACGGCGGCCTGGTCCGCTCGGTCCGGCTCCCGGGAGCGGCGAGCCGGCCCTACGGCGGCTGGTTCGACGAGGTCGCCGACGAACTCGAGGGCGCACTGGAGGAGCAGGGCCTCCTCCCCGAGAACGCGATCGAGAAGACGATCGTCGACCGCGACGAGCTCACCTTCCACATCGAGCGCGAGCACCTGCTGCGTGTCGCCCGCACCCTGCGCGACGACCCCGCCCTGCGCTTCGAGCTCTGCACCGGCGTCAGCGCCGTGCACTATCCGAACGACAAGGGCCGCGAACTGCACGCCGTCTACCACCTGCGCTCGATCACCCACAACCGGCTGATCCGCCTGGAAGTCAGCGCGCCGGACGCCGACCCGCACATCCCGTCCCTGGTCTCCGTGTATCCGACCAACGACTGGCACGAGCGCGAGACCTATGACTTCTTCGGGATCGTCTTCGACGGTCACCCGGCCCTGACGCGGATCATGATGCCGGACGACTGGCAGGGCCATCCGCAACGCAAGGACTACCCCCTCGGCGGCATCCCCGTCGAGTACAAGGGCGCCCAGATCCCGGCTCCGGACCAGCGGAGGTCGTACTCGTGAGCACGCAGTCAGCATCCGCGGCCTCTGCCGCTTCGGCGCGCGAGACCACCGAGGGCACCGTGTACACGGTCACCGGTGGCGACTGGGACGAGGTCGTCCAGTCCGCGGCCCGCGCCGACGACGAGCGCATCGTCGTCAACATGGGGCCCCAGCACCCGTCCACCCACGGGGTGCTCCGCCTCATCCTGGAGATCGAGGGCGAGACGGTCACCGAGGCCCGCTGCGGCATCGGCTACCTCCACACCGGCATCGAGAAGAACCTCGAGTACCGCACGTGGACGCAGGGCACCACGTTCGTGACGCGCATGGATTACCTGACGTCCTTCTTCAACGAGACCGCCTACTGTCTCGCGGTCGAGAAGCTCCTCGGCATCGAGGACCAGATCACCGAACGAGCCAAGATCATCCGGGTGCTCCTGATGGAGCTGAACCGGATGTCCTCCCATCTGGTGTGTATCGCCACCGGCGGCATGGAACTCGGCGCCACCACGATCATGATCTACGGATTCCGTGATCGTGAAATGATTCTCGACATCTACGAGCTCATCACGGGCCTCAGGATGAACCACGCGTACATCCGCCCCGGCGGACTCGCCCAGGACCTGCCCCCCGGCGCGGTGGACCAGATCCGCGAGTTCGTGAAGAAGATGAAGAAGAACCTCCCCGAGTACGACAAGCTCGCCACCGGGAACCCCATCTTCAAGGCCCGCATGCAGGACGTCGGCTATCTCGATCTGGCCGGCTGCATGGCCCTCGGCGCCACCGGCCCGATCCTGCGCTCCACGGGCCTCCCGCACGACCTGCGCAAGGCGCAGCCGTACTGCGACTACGAGACGTACGACTTCGACGTCCCGACCGCCGACTCCTGCGACTCCTACGGCCGCTTCCTCATCCGCCTGGAGGAGATGCGCCAGTCGCTCAGGATCGTCGAGCAGTGCCTGGACCGGCTGCAGCCCGGCCCGGTCATGGTCGCCGACCGGAAGATCGCCTGGCCCGCCCAGCTCGCCCTGGGCCCCGACGGTCTCGGCAACTCCCTCGACCACATCAAGAAGATCATGGGCACCTCGATGGAGGCCCTGATCCACCACTTCAAGTTGGTCACCGAGGGTTTCCGCGTCCCGCCGGGACAGGCGTACGCGGCGGTCGAGTCGCCCAAGGGCGAGCTCGGGGTGCACGCCGTCTCCGACGGAGGCACCCGCCCCTACCGGGTCCACTTCCGGGACCCGTCCTTCACCAACCTGCAGGCCATGGCAGCGATGTGCGAAGGCGGCCAGGTCGCCGACGTCATCGTCGCCGTCGCGTCCATCGACCCCGTGATGGGAGGCGTCGACCGGTGACCACCTCTTCTTCCGAGCAGGGCGTCAGCCTGGGCATGCCCGAGCTGCCCGCGCCCGCCTACCCGGACGACGTCCGAGCCCGGCTGGAGGCGGACGCGCGCGAGATCATCGCCCGCTACCCCGACTCCCGGTCCGCGCTCCTGCCGTTGCTGCACCTCGTGCAGGCGGAGGAGGGTCACGTCACACGCACCGGGATGCGGTTCTGCGCGGACGTGCTGGGCCTGACCACGGCCGAGGTCACCGCGGTCGCCACCTTCTACACCATGTACCGGCGCCGCCCCAGCGGTGACTACCAGGTGGGCGTCTGCACCAACACGCTGTGCGCGGTGATGGGCGGCGACGCGATCTTCGAGGAGCTCCAGGAGTACCTGGGTGTCGGCAACGGTGAGACCACCGACGACGGAAAGATCACTCTGGAGCACATCGAGTGCAACGCGGCCTGCGACTTCGCGCCGGTCGTGATGGTCAACTGGGAGTTCTTCGACAACCAGACCGTGCAGAGCGCCAAGCGCCTGGTGGACGACCTGCGGACCGGACGCACGGTCTCGCCGACGCGCGGTGCGCCGCTGTGCACCTTCAAGGAGACCGCCCGGATCCTGGCGGGCTTCCCCGACGAGCGGGACGGGGCTGTCGAGGCGAGCGGCAGTGCGGGACCGGCGTCGCTGGTGGGTCTTCGCCTGGCAAGGGGAGAGACCGCACCCGCGCGCGTGGTCCATCCGCGGGACGGCGGGCCGCACGACGAGCCGCAGGACCGGGCGGTGCACGAACCGTCGCCCACCGAGCACCTGAGTTCGCACGATGCGCCGCAGGACACGTCGGCCTCCGACCCAGCCCACCCGGCAGGGCCTACCGCCGAGGAGGGGGAGTGATGACATTGGCACCCGAACTGAAAGGCAGCAGCCCCGAGAAGCTGCTCGCACCCGTGCTGTCGGCCTTCTGGGACGAGGACAGGTCCTGGAGTCTGGACGTCTACCGAAGGCACGAGGGATACGAGGGCCTGCGCAAGGCGCTCGCCATGTCGCCGGACGACCTGATCGCGTACGTCAAGGACTCCGGTCTGCGGGGGCGAGGCGGCGCGGGATTCCCGACTGGAATGAAATGGCAGTTCATTCCTCAAGGGGATGGAAAGCCGCACTATCTAGTTGTCAACGCCGACGAATCGGAGCCCGGGACCTGCAAGGACATCCCGCTCCTCTTCGCGAACCCGCATAGCCTCATCGAGGGCATTGTGATCGCGTGTTATGCCATCAGGTCGTCTCATGCCTTCATCTATCTGCGTGGTGAAGTCGTCCCTGTGCTGCGGCGGTTGCACGAGGCCGTGCGCGAGGCCTACGCGGCGGGCTACCTCGGCGAGAACATCCTGGGCAGCGGACTCGACCTCGAACTCACCGTCCACGCCGGTGCGGGCGCGTACATCTGCGGTGAGGAGACCGCGCTGCTCGACTCGCTCGAAGGCCGCCGTGGTCAACCGCGGCTCCGTCCCCCCTTTCCTGCGGTCGCGGGCCTCTACGCGTGCCCGACTGTGGTGAATAACGTCGAGTCGATCGCGTCAGTTCCCGCCATCCTGCAAAAAGGCAAGGAATGGTTCAGGTCGATGGGAAGCGAGAAGTCCCCGGGCTTCACGCTCTACTCGCTCAGCGGCCATGTCGCCAGCCCCGGCCAGTACGAGGCCCCGCTCGGCATCACCCTGCGCCAACTCCTCGAGATGAGCGGCGGCATGCGACCCGGGCACCGGCTCAAGTTCTGGACGCCGGGCGGCTCCTCGACGCCGATGTTCACCGACGAGCACCTCGACGTCCCTCTTGACTACGAAGGGGTCGGCGCCGCGGGTTCCATGCTCGGCACAAAAGCCCTGCAGTGCTTCGACGAGACGACCTGCGTCGTGCGCGCCGTGACCCGCTGGACCGAGTTCTACGCCCACGAGTCCTGCGGAAAGTGCACGCCGTGCCGCGAAGGCACGTACTGGCTCGTGCAGTTGCTGCGGGACATCGAGGCCGGCAAGGGCGCGCTGTCCGATCTCGACAAGCTCAACGACATCGCCGACAACATCAACGGCAAGTCCTTCTGCGCCCTCGGCGACGGCGCCGCCTCGCCGATCTTCTCCTCGCTCAAGTACTTCCGCGAGGAGTACGAGCAGCACATCACGGGCCGCGGCTGCCCGTTCGACCCCGCCAGGTCGACGGTCTGGGCGGACAAGCACACGGAGGTGAACGCATGACGGTGACCACCAGCGCTCCCTCCGGAGGCGGCGAGGCGGCGGTGCCGCCGGAAGATCTCGTGACGCTGACGATCGACGGCGCCGAGATCAGCGTGCCCAAGGGCACCCTGGTCATCCGGGCCGCCGAGCAGCTCGGCATCGAGATCCCCCGCTTCTGCGACCACCCTCTCCTCGACCCGGCCGGCGCCTGCCGCCAGTGCATCGTCGAGGTCGAGGGCCAGCGCAAGCCCATGGCGTCCTGCACGATCACGTGTACTGACGGCATGGTCGTGAAGACTCATCTCACCTCACCCGTGGCCGAGAAGGCGCAGCACGGTGTGATGGAGCTGCTCCTCATCAACCACCCGCTGGACTGTCCGGTCTGCGACAAGGGCGGCGAGTGCCCCCTGCAGAACCAGGCGATGTCGCACGGCCAGGCCGAGTCCCGCTTCGAGGGCCGCAAGCGGACCTACGAGAAGCCGGTCCCGATCTCCACGCAGGTGCTGCTCGACCGCGAGCGGTGCGTGCTGTGCGCCCGCTGCACCCGGTTCTCCAACCAGGTGGCGGGCGACCCCATGATCGAGCTCATCGAGCGCGGCGCGCTGCAACAGGTGGGCACCGGAGAGGGCGACCCCTTCGAGTCGTACTTCTCCGGCAACACCATCCAGATCTGCCCGGTCGGCGCGCTGACCTCTGCGGCGTACCGATTCCGCTCCCGGCCCTTCGACCTGGTCTCCTCGCCCTCGGTCTGCGAGCACTGCTCCGGCGGCTGCGCCACGCGCACCGACCACCGGCGCGGCAAGGTCATGCGGCGCCTGGCCGCCAACGACCCCGAGGTCAACGAGGAGTGGATCTGCGACAAGGGGCGGTTCGCGTTCCGGTACGCGCAGACGCGGGACCGGCTCGAGACGCCTCTGGTGCGCAACGCCGAGGGGGACCTCGTACCGGCTTCCTGGCCGGAGGCCCTGCAGATCGCGGCCCAGGGACTGCTCGCGTCGCGCGGCAGGACCGGTGTCCTGACCGGCGGCCGGCTCACCATCGAGGACGCCTACGCGTACAGCAAGTTCGCGCGCGTGGCGCTCGACACCAACGACATCGACTTCCGCGCGCGCGTGCACAGCGGCGAGGAGGCCGACTTCCTGGCCGCCCGCGTCGCCGGCCGCGGCCGTGACCTCGACGGTACGGGTGTCACGTACACCTCTCTGGAGAAGGCGCCCGCCGTCCTGCTCGTCGGGTTCGAGTCGGAGGAGGAAGCGCCCGGCGTCTTCCTGCGACTGCGCAAGGCCTGGCGGGGGCACGGGCAGCGGGTGTTCTCGCTGGCCACGCACGCCACCCGGGGACTGGAGAAGGCGGGCGGCACGCTGCTGCCGGCCGCTCCGGGCACCGAGACGGAATGGCTGGACGCGCTGGCGAGCGGCGTCGGCCTGGAGGACGGGGGCGCCAAGGCCGCCGAGGCGCTGCGAGCCGACGGCGCGGTGATCGTCGTCGGAGAACGGCTGGCCAGGGTGGCCGGCGGCCTCACCGCCGCCGTGCGGGCCTCCTCGGCCACCGGCGCCCAGCTGGTGTGGATTCCGCGCCGGGCGGGCGAGCGGGGCGCGATCGAGGCGGGTGCGCTGCCGTCGCTGCTGCCGGGCGGTCGTCCGGCCACCGACCCACGCGCGCGCGAGGAGGTCGCCGCGGCCTGGGGGCTGGCCGAACTCCCGCACCGCTACGGCCGGGACACCGGGCAGATCGTCGAGGCCGCAGCGTCCGGCGAGCTTCAGGCGCTGCTCGTCGCGGGTGTCGAGGTCGCGGACCTGCCCGACCCGGCACGCGCGCGTGAGGCGCTGGACGAGGCCGGCTTCGTGGTGTCGCTGGAGCTGCGACCCGGCGAGGTGACCGAGCACGCCGACGTCGTCCTGCCGGTGGCCGCGGTCGCCGAGAAGGCGGGCGCCTTTCTCAACTGGGAGGGCCGGGTCCGCTTCTTCGAGGCGGCCCTGAAGCCCGACCAGATGACCCGCCGCGTCGCGCCGGGCGACGCGCGCGTGCTGCAGATGCTCGCCGACGCCATGGACGTCCACCTCGGCCTGCCGGACCTGCGCACCGCGCGCGCGGAGCTCGACCGGCTCGGCGCCTGGGACGGCCCCCGGGCCACCGAACCCCTGGAGACCGCAGCTCAGTTGCCGCGGCCCGCCGCCGGGGAGGCCGTCCTCGCCGGGCATCGCCTGCTGCTCGACCAGGGTGTCCTCCAGCAGGGCGACGAAGCGCTCGCCGGGACCCGGCACGCCGCACGCGCACGTGTGTCGCCCGCCACGGCCGCCGAGGCGGGCGTCAAGGACGGCGACGTCCTCGCCGTGACCGGACCCGTCGGGGTGGTTGAACTTCCGCTGCAGATCACCGAGATGCCCGACCGGGTGGTCTGGCTCCCGCTGAACTCCACCGGGCGGGGCGTCGCCTCCGACGCCGGGGCCACGCCCGGCTCCCTCGTCCGTATCGGCCCGGCGACGCTCGCCGCCGACGCCCCCAAGGAGGTGGAGGCATGAGCCCGTACCTCGCCGCTGAAGACCTCTCGATGTTCGGCCACGACCCCTGGTGGCTGGTCGTCGTCAAGGCCGTCTTCTGCTTCGCCTTCCTGATGGTGACCGTGCTGTTCTCCATCGTCTGGGAGCGCAAGGTCGTCGCCTGGATGCAGCTGCGCATCGGCCCCAACCGGCACGGCCCCTGGGGCATGCTCCAGTCCCTCGCCGACGGCATCAAGCTGATGCTGAAGGAGGACGTCGTCGTCAAACGCGCGGACAAGGTGGTGTACGTCCTCGCGCCGATCGTCGCGGCCATCCCGGCCTTCATGGCGATCGCGGTGATCCCCTTCGGGCCGGCCGACAACGAGATCTCGATCTTCGGTCAGCGCACCACGATGCAGCTGACAGACCTGCCGATCGCGATGCTCTACATCCTCGCGGTCGCCTCCGTCGGCATCTACGGCATCGTCCTGGCGGGCTGGAGCTCCGGCTCCACCTACCCGCTGCTGGGCGGCCTGCGGTCCTGCGCGCAGATGATCTCCTACGAGATCGCGATGGGCGCCGCGTTCGCCTCGGTGTTCCTCTACTCGGGGTCGATGTCGACGTCGACGATCGTCGAGCAGCAGCAGGACCGCTGGTACATCCTTCTGCTGCCGGTCTCGTTCATCCTCTACATCGTCACGATGGTCGGCGAGACCAACCGCGCCCCCTTCGACATGCCGGAGTCCGAGGGCGACCTGGTCGGCGGCTTCAACACCGAGTACTCGTCGATCAAGTTCGCGCTGTTCATGCTCGCCGAGTACGTGAACATGGTGACGGTCTCCGCGGTGTCGACCACGCTCTTCCTCGGCGGCTGGCGGGCCCCCTGGCCGATCAGCACCTTCTGGGAGGGCGCGAACCACGGCTGGTGGCCGATGCTCTGGTTCGTCGTCAAGGTGCAGCTGCTGCTGTTCTTCTTCATCTGGCTGCGCGGCACGCTGCCCCGCGTCCGCTACGACCAGTTGATGAAGCTCGGCTGGAAGGTCCTGATCCCGGTTTCGGTGACGTGGCTGATGCTCGTCGCGACCGTACGGACGCTGCGCAACGAGAACTACGACTTCGCCGACATCGCGCTCTACGTCGGCGGCGGTGTCCTGGCCCTGCTGTTGCTCTCCTTCGTCGTGGACATGTTCCGCAACGGCGGGAAGGAGGCGCAGGCCCCTGCCGAGCCCGCCGGCTTCGACCCGATGGCGGGCGGATTCCCCGTCCCGCCACTGCCCGGACAGGAGCTGCCGCCGGTGCCCAGGCGCGGTCCGCGACGGGAGCGCGAGCTCATTGTCAGTGGCGGGGTGGACACTGTGAGTGACGGATCGCTGGATGGAAAGGAGGCGTCCGATGGCTGAGGAGCCCAAGGAGACCAAGCCCGGTTTCCAGAACCCCGTGGCCGGCTTCGGCGTGACCTTCAAGGCCATGTTCAAGAAGCGGCTGACCGAGCAGTACCCGGAGCAGCAGAAGACCACAGCTCCCCGGTTCCACGGACGGCACCAGCTCAACCGCCATCCGGACGGCCTGGAGAAGTGCGTCGGCTGTGAGCTGTGCGCCTGGGCCTGCCCCGCCGACGCCATCTATGTGGAGGGCGCGGACAACACCGAAGAGGAGCGCTACTCGCCGGGCGAGCGGTACGGGCGGGTCTACCAGATCAACTACGCCCGTTGCATCCTGTGCGGCCTGTGCATCGAAGCGTGCCCCACGCGCGCGTTGACGATGACCAACGAGTTCGAGCTCGCCGACTCCAGCCGCGCCAACCTGATCTACACCAAGGAGCAGCTGCTCGCCGGCCTCGAGGAGGGCATGGTGGACACCCCCCACGCCATCTACCCGGGGACGGACGAGCAGGACTACTACCGGGGTCTGGTCACCGAGGCCGCGCCCGGCACGGAGCGCCAGGTGGCCGTCTCCAAGGGCGAGGAGCCCTCGCAAGAGGAGGTGGAGGCATGAGCGCGCAGCTCGCCGCCTACTCCACCTCCACCGGCGAGGCCTTCCAGTTCTGGGTGCTCGGCGCCGTCGCCGTGATCGGCGCCCTGTGCACCGTCTTCATGAAGCGGGCCGTGCACAGCGCGCTCTGTCTCGCCGGCACCATGATCGTCCTGGCGGTGTTCTACCTCGCCAACGGCGCCTACTTCCTGGGCATCGTGCAGATCGTCGTCTACACCGGCGCGATCATGATGCTGTTCCTGTTCGTGGTGATGCTCGTCGGCGTCACCGCGGCGGACTCGCTGAAGGAGACCATCAAGGGCCAGCGCTGGCTGGCCCTCGTCAGCGGCCTCGGCTTCGGCATCCTGCTGATCGCCGGCATCGGCAACGCCTCCCTGACGGAGTTCAACGGCCTCGCCGAGGCGAACGCGAACGGCAACGTGGAGGGCCTCGCGGCCCTCATCTTCACCAAGTACGTCTTCGCCTTCGAAATCACCGGCGCCCTGCTCATCACGGCCGCCGTCGGCGCCATGGTGCTCACCCACCGCGAGCGCACCGAGCGCGCCAAGACCCAGCGGGAGCTGTCCGAGCAGCGTGTCCGCGAGAGCAAGCACGTACCGCCGCTGCCCGCACCCGGTGTGTACGCACGGCACAACGCCGTCGACATCCAGGGCCTGCTGCCCGACGGCACTCCGTCGGAGCTCACGGTCAGCAAGACGCTGCGCGAGCGCGGGCAGATCCGGGATGTGTCCTCCGAGGCGCTCAACGACCTCAAGGCCCTGGAGCAGCGGGCCGAGGAGCGCCTGGAGCGGGCCGCGATCGAGCCGCCGCACCTGAAGCGGACCGAGGAGGCGTCGAAGTGAACCCTGTCAACTACCTCTACCTCGCCGCCCTGTTGTTCACGATCGGTGCGACGGGCGTACTGATCAGGCGCAACGCGATCGTCGTGTTCATGTGCATCGAGCTCATGCTCAACGCCTGCAACCTCGCGTTCGTCGCCTTCTCCCGGATGCACGGCAATCTCGACGGCCAGATCATCGCCTTCTTCACGATGGTCGTCGCCGCCGCGGAGGTCGTGGTGGGACTCGCGATCATCGTGTCGCTGTTCCGTTCCCGCCACTCGGCCTCGGTCGACGACGCCAGCCTGATGAAGCTGTAAGGGGTCGGAAGAATCGTGGAGAACCTGATTGCGCTGCTCATCGCGGCGCCCCTGCTCGGAGCGGCCGTCCTTCTGGTCGGCGGTCGCCGGCTCGACGCCGTGGGCCACTGGATCGGCACGCTCCTGTCGGCCGTCTCCTTCGTGTTCGGCGTCGTCCTCTTCAGCGACCTGCTGAGCAAGGACGCCGAACACCGGACACTGACGCAGCACCTGTTCAGCTGGATCCCGGTCGAGGGCTTCCAGGCGGACGTCGCCTTCCGCCTCGACCAGTTGTCGATGACGTTCGTGCTGCTGATCACGGGCGTCGGCTCGCTGATCCACCTGTACTCGGTCGGGTACATGGAGCACGACGAGCGGCGCCGCCGCTTCTTCGGCTACCTGAACCTGTTCCTCGCGGCGATGCTGCTGCTCGTCCTCGCCGACAACTACCTGCTGCTGTACGTCGGCTGGGAGGGCGTCGGTCTCGCGTCCTACCTGCTCATCGGCTTCTGGCAGCACAAGCCCAGCGCCGCGACGGCCGCGAAGAAGGCCTTCCTGGTCAACCGCGTGGGCGACATGGGTCTGTCGATCGCCATCATGCTGATGTTCACCACCTTCGGGACCTTCGCCTTCGGCCCGCTGCTCGGGGCGGAAGGGGAGCCCGGCATCGCCGGTGACGCCAGCGAGGGCAAGCTGACCGCCATCGCCCTGATGCTGCTGCTCGCGGCGTGCGGCAAGTCCGCCCAGGTGCCGCTGCAGTCCTGGCTCGGGGACGCGATGGAGGGCCCGACCCCGGTCTCGGCCCTCATCCACGCGGCCACCATGGTGACCGCCGGCGTGTACCTGATCGTCCGCTCCGCCGCGATCTTCAACGGGGCACCCGACGCACAGCTGGTCGTCACCGTCGTCGGCGCCGTCACCCTCCTGTTCGGTGCGATCGTCGGTTGCGCGAAGGACGACATCAAGAAGGCGCTGGCCGGCTCGACGATGTCGCAGATCGGGTACATGGTGCTGGCCGCGGGCCTCGGCCCCATCGGCTACGTCTTCGCGATCATGCACCTGGTGACGCACGGCTTCTTCAAGGCCGGTCTGTTCCTCGGCGCCGGCTCGGTCATGCACGGCATGAACGACGAGGTCGACATGCGCAAGTACGGCGGCCTCCGCAAGTACATGCCGGTCACCTTCATCACCTTCGGCCTCGGCTACCTCGCCATCATCGGCTTCCCGGGTCTGTCCGGCTTCTTCTCCAAGGACAAGATCATCGAGGCGGCGTTCGCCAAGGGCGGCACCGAGGGCTGGATCCTCGGCTCCTGCGCCCTGCTCGGCGCGGCCATCACCGCGTACTACATGACGCGCGTGATGCTGATGACGTTCTTCGGCGAGGAGCGTTGGAAGAACCAACCCACTCGTTCTCCCGAGGCGCCCAGTGCGGAACCGGCCGCCGAGCATCACGGCGAGCACGCGGAGCCGCACCCGCACGAGTCGCCGAAGTCCATGACGATCCCGATGATCCTGCTGGCGTTCGGATCGGTCTTCGCGGGCGGCTTCTTCAGCATCGGCGACCGCTTCTTGCACTGGCTCGAGCCGGTCACCGGCCACTCCCACGGCGACTCGCCGGTCAGCGCCCTCACCGTCACCCTCTCCACGATGGTGGTCCTGGTGATCGGCGTCGCCATCGCCTACGCGCAGTACGGCCGCCGTCCCGTTCCGGTCGTCGCCCCGCGCGGGTCGCTGCTCACCCGGGCCGCCCGCCGCGACCTGCTCCAGGACGACTTCAACCACGTCGTCCTGGTCCGCGGCGGCGAGCACCTCACGCGCTCCCTGGTGTACGTCGACCACACCCTGGTCGACGGGGTCGTCAACGGCACGGCGGCCTCCATGGGCGGCCTGTCCGGACGACTGCGCAAGCTGCAGAACGGCTACGCGCGGTCGTACGCGGTCTCGATGTTCGGCGGTGCGGCGATCCTCGTCGCCGCGACCCTGCTGATGAGGGCGGTCTGATACCGATGTCCTTTCCTCTGCTGACAGCGACGGCCGCGCTCCCGGCGATCGGGGCGGTCGCCACGGCCGCCGTACCGGCCGCCCGGCGCAACGCCGCCAAAGCGCTGGCGCTGCTGTTCTCCCTTGCGACGCTCGCCCTGGCGATCGTCGTCCTGGTCCGCTTCGACCCCGACGGCGACCGTTACCAGCTCACCGAATCCCACGCCTGGATCAAGGAGTTCGGGGTCAGGTACGAACTGGGCGTGGACGGCATCGCGGTGGCGCTCATCGCGCTGACCGCCCTGCTGATCCCGTTCATCATCCTGGCGGGCTGGCACGACGCCGATCCACTGGAGACGGGCAACAAACGCTGGCGGCCGACGCAGGGCTTCTTCGCCCTGATCCTGGCCGTCGAGGCGATGGTGATCATCTCCTTCGAGGCCACTGACGTCTTCCTCTTCTACATCTTCTTCGAAGCCATGCTCATCCCGATGTACTTCCTCATCGGCGGCTTCGGGGACCGCGCCCACGAGCACGGCGAGGAGGCGGCGTCCACGCAACGGTCGTACGCGGCCGTGAAGTTCCTGCTGTACAACCTGGTCGGCGGTCTGATCATGCTGGCCGCGGTGATCGGCCTCTATGTGGTCGCCGGGAACTTCTCGCTCACCGAGATCGCCCAGGCGCGCGCCAACGGAACGCTCGACATGGCGACGAACACCGAACGCTGGCTGTTCCTCGGCTTCTTCTTCGCCTTCGCGGTGAAGGCACCGCTGTGGCCGCTGCACACCTGGCTGCCCAACGCGATGGGTGAGGCGACAACTCCGGTCGCCGTGCTCATCACGGCGGTCGTCGACAAGGTGGGCACCTTCGCGATGCTCCGGTTCTGCCTCCAGCTGTTCCCGGAGGCGAGCAAGTGGGCGACACCCGCCATCCTGGTCCTCGCGCTGATCAGCATCATCTACGGGGCGCTGCTCGCCGTGGGGCAGCGGGACATCAAGCGGCTGGTGGCGTACGCGTCGATCTCGCACTTCGGGTTCATCATCATGGGCATCTTCGCGATGACCAGCCAGGGCCAGTCCGGCGCGACGCTCTACATGGTCAACCACGGCATCTCGACGGCAGCCCTGATGCTGGTCGCCGGCTTCCTGATCTCGCGGCGCGGTTCGCGGCTCATCGCCGACTACGGCGGTGTGCAGAAGGTCGCCCCGGTACTCGCCGGCACCTTCCTGATCGGCGGTCTGGCGACGCTGTCGCTGCCGGGGCTCGCGCCCTTCGTGAGCGAGTTCCTCGTCCTGGTCGGCACGTTCGCGCGCTACCCGGCGATCGGCATCATCGCCACCTTCGGCATCGTCCTCGCTGCGCTCTACACCCTCGTCCTCTACCAGCGGACGATGACGGGCCCGGTGAAACCCGAGGTCTCGGCGATGCCGGACCTCCGCGCGCGTGAGCTCGTGGTCGTCGCCCCGCTGATCGTGCTGCTGATCTTCCTCGGGGTCTACCCGAAGCCGGTCACGGACATCGTGAACCCGGCGGTCAAGCAGACCCTGTCCGACGTACACAAGAAGGATCCCAAGCCCGAGGTGGAGGCGGCCAAGTGAGCGCATCAGCCGTCCACAGCCTGTGGACAACGGCGGCAACCGCGGCCGAACCGATCTCGAAGATCGACTCCCCGAAGATCGAGTACGGGCAATTGTCGCCCACCTTGATCGTCGTCGGCGCGGCGATCATCGGGGTACTGGTCGAGGCGTTCGTGCCGCGCAAGCACCGCTACTACGCACAGGTGTTCGTATCCGTCGTGGCGCTGGTCGCCGCCTTCGCCGCCGTGATCGCGCTGGCGGAGGGCGGGTACGGCACCACGAAGGCGCGCATCGCCGCCATGGGCGCGATCGCGGTCGACGGGCCGGCCCTCTTCCTGCAGGGCACGATCCTGCTGGCCGCCCTCGTCGGCCTGTTCACCTTCGCCGAACGGCGCCTCGACCCCGAGGCGCACGGCAACAGGGTCGACTCGTTCGCCGCCCAGGCGGCCTCCGTGCCAGGCGGTGACAGCGAGAAGGCCGCGGTCAAGGCCGGGTTCACGACCACCGAGGTCTTCCCGCTGCTGCTGTTCGCGGTCGCAGGCATGCTGGTCTTCCCGTCGGCCAACGACCTGCTGACCCTCTTCATCGCCCTGGAAGTCTTCTCGCTGCCCCTGTACCTCCTGTGCGCACTGGCCCGCCGCAAGCGGCTCATGTCGCAGGAGGCCGCGGTCAAGTACTTCCTCCTCGGCGCGTTCGCCTCCGCGTTCACCCTCTTCGGCATCGCGCTGCTGTACGGGTACGCGGGCTCGGTGTCGTACGGGACGATCGCGCAGGTCGTCGACGGCACGATCAAGAACGTCGACCCGGCGCTCGCCGACACCATGGGCAATGACGCGCTGCTCCTCGTCGGCGCCGCGATGATCGTCATGGGGCTGTTGTTCAAGGTGGGCGCGGTGCCGTTCCACATGTGGACGCCCGACGTCTACCAGGGCGCGCCGACCCCGGTCACCGGCTTCATGGCCGCGGCGACCAAGGTGGCCGCCTTCGGTGCGCTGCTGCGTCTGCTGTACGTCGTCCTGCCCGGCCTGCGCTGGGACTGGCGGCCGGTCATGTGGGGCGTCGCGATCGTCACCATGCTGGGCGGCGCGATCGTCGCGATCACGCAGACCGACATCAAGCGGTTGCTGGCGTACTCGTCCATCGCGCACGCCGGATTCATCCTTGCCGGTGTCATCGCGACCACTCCGGACGGCGTCTCGTCCGTCCTCTTCTACCTGGCCGCGTACTCGTTCGTGACGATCGGCGCGTTCGCGGTGGTCACCCTCGTGCGCGACGCCGGCGGCGAAGCCACGCACCTGTCCAAGTGGGCGGGGCTCGGCCGGCGGTCGCCGCTGGTGGCGGCCGTGTTCGCGGTGTTCCTGCTGGCCTTCGCCGGCATCCCGCTGACCTCCGGTTTCGCCGGGAAGTTCGCCGTGTTCAAGGCGGCTGCGGAGGGCGGAGCGGCTCCGCTGGTCGTGGTCGGTGTGATCTCCTCGGCGATCGCCGCCTTCTTCTACATCCGGGTGATCGTGCTGATGTTCTTCAGCGAGCCGCGGCCCGAGGGTCCGACCGTCGCCGTTCCGTCGCCGCTGACGATGATGGCGATCGGGGTGGGCGTGGCGGTCACGCTCGTGCTCGGTGTCGCGCCGCAGTACTTCCTGGACCTGGCTAACCAAGCAGGAGTGTTCGTGCGCTGAGCCGCTGAGCCGCTGCGCCTCGGTGCGCTGACCTGCGTGCGGCTGTGCGATGGGCCCGGTTCCCCGAGCGGGGGCCGGGCCCGTCGGCGTCGTACGGGTGATCGAGTTCGGGGAATTATCCACAGCCGTTACGCAGAGTCACCGAAACGAGCCTGTGGATAACTCGGGCGCTGTCAGTCCGGACCCCTATCGTGGAGGCAGTGGTCGAGGGACGACGTACGGGGGACAGGCGATGGGTGGGACGGGTGGGATCAGCGGGATGACAGGGATCACCGGGACGCCGGGGCGGACCGAGAGCGAGGCACTGGCCACGCTGCACCGGGTCTTCGGGTACGAGGCCTTCCGCGGCGAGCAGGAAGCGGTCATCGAGCACGTGGTGGCCGGAGGGGACGCGGTCGTCCTGATGCCCACCGGCGGCGGCAAGTCGCTGTGCTACCAGATCCCCGCCCTGGTCAGACCCGGTACGGGCATCGTCGTCTCGCCACTGATCGCGCTCATGCAGGATCAGGTGGACGCGTTGCGGGCGCTCGGTGTGCGCGCCGGATTCGTCAACTCCACGCAGGACTTCGACGAGCGACGCGTCGTCGAGGCCGAGTTCCTCGCCGGCGAGCTGGACCTGCTGTACCTGGCGCCGGAGCGACTGCGCCTGGACTCCACCCTGGACCTGCTCTCGCGCGGCAAGATCGCGGTGTTCGCGATCGACGAGGCGCACTGTGTGTCCCAGTGGGGCCACGACTTCCGCCCCGACTACCTCTCCCTCTCCCTGCTCGGCGAGCGCTGGCCGGACGTCCCACGGATCGCCCTCACGGCGACGGCCACCCGCGCCACCCACGAAGAGATCACCCAGCGGCTGAACATGCCGTCGGCCCGCCATTTCGTGGCGAGCTTCGACCGGCCCAACATCCAGTACCGGATCGTGCCCAAGGCCGACCCCAAGAAGCAGCTGCTGAGCTTCCTGCGCGAGGAGCACGCGGGCGACGCGGGCATCGTGTACTGCCTCTCACGCAACTCCGTGGAGAAGACCGCAGAGTTCCTCTCCCGCAACGGCGTCGAAGCGGTGCCCTACCACGCCGGTCTGGACGCGGGCACCCGCGCGGCACACCAGTCCCGGTTCCTGCGGGAGGAGGGCCTGGTCGTCTGCGCGACCATCGCCTTCGGCATGGGCATCGACAAGCCGGACGTGCGCTTCGTCGCCCACCTCGACCTGCCCAAGTCGATCGAGGGCTACTACCAGGAGACGGGGCGCGGCGGCCGTGACGGACTGCCCTCCACGGCCTGGATGGCGTACGGCCTCAACGACGTCATACAGCAGCGCAAACTGATCCAGTCCGGCGAGGGCGACGAGGCCTTCCGGCGGCGGGCCGCCGCCCACCTGGACTCGATGCTGGCGCTTTGCGAGACCGCCCAGTGCCGCCGCGGCCAACTCCTCGCCTACTTCGGCCAGGAACCCGCCCCGGTGGGCTGCGGCAACTGCGACACCTGCCTCGCACCGCCGGAGACCTGGGACGGCACGGTCGCGGCCCAGAAGGTGCTGTCGACCGTGGTGCGGCTGCAGCGTGAGCGCGGACAGAAGTTCGGTGCGGTGCAGATCGTCGACATCCTGATGGGCAAGCGCACGGCCAAGGTGATCCAGTTCGACCACGACCAACTGTCGGTGTTCGGCATCGGCGAGGAGCTCACCGAAGGTGAATGGCGTGGCGTCGTACGGCAGTTGCTGGCCCAGGGGCTGCTCGCGGTCGAAGGGGAGTACGGCACGCTGGTGCTGACGGAGGCCAGTGGTGCGGTGCTGCGCCGCGAGCGGGACGTGCCGCTGCGCAAGGAGCCGAAGAAGCCGGCGACGGCGAAGGCGTCGGGCTCGTCCTCCTCCGGCAAGGGGAAGGCGAAGGCGGCGGCGGTTGAGCTGCCCGAGGAGCTGCTGCCCGCCTTCGAAGCCCTGCGCGCCTGGCGCGCCGAACAAGCCCGCGAACAGGGCGTTCCCGCATACGTCATCTTCCACGACGCCACACTCCGGGAGATTGCCACGGTGTGGCCGACGTCGGTACGACAACTCGGCGGCATCAGCGGCGTCGGCGAGAAGAAACTGGCGACCTACGGGGAGGGCGTGATCGCGGTGCTGGCGTCGCTGGGCGGCACGCCGGACACCGCCGCTCCAGCGCCCGGCGGCAGCCCCGCTTCCGGCGCTGCCCCGGCCGCCGACGCGGATCCGGGAGCCCCGGACCACTGGCCCGAGATGGACGAGGAGCCGGAGCCCGAGGACTGGATATAGCGGACGGGATAGGGGGGACCGACGTTCGGGGACTGGATATCGAGGTCTGACCGTACGGGTGCCTGGAAGGAACCCGATGTCGGCTTCGGCCAGGCTCCTCAGAGGGCGCGTGTCGCGTACGCCCTGACGTCCGCGTCCGAGTCCGTCGTCGCCGCGGCCAGGGCGGCGCGGGCGGCCTCCGAGGCGCGGTGCCGGGTCAGGGCCAGGACGGCGGCCTTGCGGACGTCGGCGTTCGGATCGGCCAGGGTCTTGGCGAGGACGGGGACGGCCGTGTCCGCGTGGGCCACGGACAGTGCTGTGGCGGCACCGGCGCGTACCTGCCAGGCGGGGTCGGCCAGAGCGGCCACGGCCCGGGCGGCGAGCGGCACCGGGCAGCCGGTGGTGCCCAACGCTCCGTAGGCGGCGGCGCGTACCAAAGCGTCGGGATCGTCGACGAGCCCGACGAGAGCCGCGTGGACAGCATCAGGCTCGGAGGCGGGACCTGTGTCGAGGCGGGCTCCAGAACCCGAGCCGGGGTGGACGCTGCTGTTGATGACGGAACCGGAATCCGAGTCGGAGTCGGGGCTGTCGGCGGTGCCGAAGTCGGCCGGTGAGGGGTCGTCAAGGCGGCCGGCCGCCACCGTGGCCAGGGACTTGGCGATCGTGACGCGGACCTCGCGGGACGGGTCGGCGGTCGCCGCGCGGGCCAGTTCGTCGGCGGCGTCGACGGAGACCAGGGCCCGGACGGCCTCGATCCGGACGGCGATGTCGGCGTCGGTGAGAGAGCCCGCGAACAGGGCGGCGTCGCCGAGGCGCAGGGCGCGCAGCACGTCCAGGGCCGCCGCGCGGACAACGGGGTCGGACTCGGCCAGGGCGGCGGCGAGGCCGTCGCGCAAGGCGGGTTCCGGCGGCAGGGTCTCGACGAGCTCCCGCAGCGAGGCGGCGGCGGCCGCGCGCACCTCCGCGGCGGTGTCACGCAGCGCCTCGGCGAGGGCGGGGCCGGTGCCCGACGGCACGGTCTCGGTGAGAACGGCGACGGCCTCGCGCCGGACGGCGGGCACCGGGTCGGTCAAGTAGGGGACAAGGGCATCGAGTTCGGGCTCCGCCTCGGCCAGGGCAACGAGTTCGAGGAGACGGGAGGAAGACCGACGAGAGGGGGACTGCCCGGGGACGGAGTCAAAGGCGGAGTCGGAGGCGGACTCAGGCGCAGGCGTCGAAGGCGCCGAGGCGTCGGTCGCCTCCGCGGCGGCTGCTTCGGCCCCAGCGGCGACGGGCGCCGTGTCCCGTGAGCCGGCCGTGGCCACCTCCTCGGGGTGGACCTCGCCGAGATGCCGGGAAGGGCCGCCGACAGGGGTGAACTCGTCGACCGGAACCAGATAGGGAGCCACGGGCCGGGCCGTGAACTCCATCGCGCCAGAGGGGGACTTGTGCAGGTCAAGGTGGTGGAACCAGGAAGCGTCGTCGCGCCGAGGATGGTCGAGGCGGTCGTGGTAGAGGCCCCAGCGGGACTCCGTACGGGCCAGAGAGGCGCGCGCGGCCATCTCCGCGCAGTCACGGATGAAGGTGACCTCGGCGCACCGCATGAGCTCGTGCGGGGTGCGAGCCCCCATCTCGGCGATGTCGTCACGCATCCGCTCGAAGGCCTCCAGGGCCAGCGACAGCCGGGCGCCCGACTTCGGCGGCGCCACGTAGTCGTTCACGAAGCGGCGCAGCTTGTACTCGACCTGGGGCTGCGGCGGGCCCTCCGGGTTGCGCAGCGGGCGGTAGATCAGCTCGTGCGCCTCGCGCAGCTGGTCAACGGGAAGCTCACCGTCATAGGACCTGTACCGGGCCGCGTCCGCGCCGGCGAGGTCGCCGAAGACGAACGCGCCGATCATGTAGTTGTGCGGGACGCAAGCCAGGTCGCCGGCGGCGTACAGGCGGGGGACGGTGGTCCGGGCGTGCTCGTCGACCCGTACACCCGAGGCCGAATGGCCGCCGCACAGGCCGATCTCCGAGATGTGCATCTCGATGTCGTGGGTGCGGTAGTCGTGGCCGCGCCCGGAGTGGAAGGTGCCCCGGGTCGGGCGCTCGGTGGAGTGCAGGATCGACTCAAGGGCCGAGATCGACTCCTCAGGGAGATGGCTCAGCTTCAGATACACCGGACCCCGGTCGCTCGCGACCTCCGCCGCGAACTCGGCCATCATCTGGCCCGACCAGTAGTCGGAGTCGACGAAGCGTTCGCCGTGCCGGTTGACCTGGTAGCCGCCGAAAGGGTTGGCGACATAGGCGCAGGCGGGGCCGTTGTAGTCCTTGATCAACGGGTTGATCTGGAAGCACTCGATGCCAGTGAGCTCGGCGCCCGCGTGGTAGGCCATGGCATAGCCGTCACCCGCGTTGGTCGGGTTCTCGTAGGTGCCGTACAGGTAGCCGGAGGCGGGCAGGCCGAGGCGTCCGCAGGCGCCGGTCGCGAGGACGACCCCGCCCGCGCGGACGGTGACGAACTGCCCTGTGCGGGTGTTGAAGCCGACCGCCCCGATGGCGCGCCCGTCCTCGGGCGAGGTCAGAACGCGCACGGGCATCACCCGGTTCTCGATCAGGATCCGCTCCCGCATCTCGCGCCGCCGCAACTGCCGGTAGAGGACCTTCTTGACGTCCTTGCCCTCGGGCATGGGCAGGACATAGGACCCCGACCGGTGCACCTGGCGGACCGCGTAGTCGCCGTGCTCGTCCTTCTCGAATTTCACACCGTACGACTCCAGGCGCTGCACCATGGCGAAGCCGCGGGTGGCGGTCTGGCGGACGGTGGACTGGTCGACGATGCCGTCGTTGGCGCGGGTGATCTCGGCGACGTAGTCGTCGGGCTCGGCGCGACCGGGGATGATCGCGTTGTTGACGCCGTCCATGCCCATCGCGAGCGCGCCGGAGTGGCGGACGTGGGCCTTCTCCAGGAGCAGCACGTCCGCGCCGCGCTCGGCGGCGGTCAGGGCCGCCATGGTCCCGGCGGTGCCGCCGCCGATGACGAGCACGTCGCAGGTCAGCTCCTCGGCGTCGGCGAGCGCGGGGATCTGCAGGAGGGTGTCCACCGGGGTGCCTTTCAGATGCTCAGTGAGGTCAGGACGTCGCGCCGCAGGGCGACGCGCGCGGGGTCGCCATGCGCGGCACGATCACGCGGGCGCGGCACGTCCCGTACGGCGAGGAGGCGGCCTGCGCCCAGGAGGGCCACGCGGTCACCGAGGAACAGGGCCTCGTCCACGTCGTGGGTGACGAAGACGACGGTCGCTCCGGTGCCGTGCAGCACCTCCACCAGCAGGTCCTGCATGCCGGCGCGGGTCTGGGCGTCCAGGGCGCCGAAGGGCTCGTCCATGAGGACGGCGCGCGGGCCTGCGGCGAGAGCCCGGGCCAGTTGCGCCCGCTGGCGCTGGCCGCCGGAGACGCGATGCGGCAACTGCCGGGCACGGTCGGCGAGTCCGACCCGCTCGAGCCAGCGCTCGGCCTGCTTCCTGCGCTCCGCGCGAGGCAGGCCCTGGATGGCGAGCGGCAGTTCGACGTTGGCCAGCAGAGTGCGCCAGGGGAGAAGGGCGTCCTCCTGGAAGACCAGGGCGCGGTCCGCAGCCGGGCCGCCGATGCGTTGGCCGTCCTGCTCCACGTCACCGGCAAGCGCGGGCAGCAGCCCGGCCAGCGTGCGCAGCAGCGTCGACTTGCCGCAGCCCGAGGGGCCGACGACCGTGAGGATCTCACCCGGCGGAACGTCCAGGTCGACGTCGGCCAGGGCGGCGGCGTCCGGACGGCCGAGGGTCGCCGCACGGAGCGTGAGCCGGGTGCCGCGCACGGCTGCACCGGTAGCTGCACCGGCGGTGGACGCTGAGGGCGCCCCGGTCGTCGTGCCGGTGGTCTCGCGGGTCTCAGACGAGGTGCCCATCACGCGCCTCCTCGGGCTCGGTTCCGGTGGGGCCGGCGGTACGGGCAGCCGGAGCGGCGGACCGGCGGGTTGTCGACCGGGGCCGGCCTGCGGGGACGTACGACGTACGGGGGAGCCAGCGGGTCAGTCGGCGACCGAGGAGTTCCACGGCTGTGGAGGTGGCCCAGCCGAGCACGCCGATCGTGACCATGCCGACGAACACGCCCGGATAGTCGACGACCGTGTAGTCCTGCCAGGTGCGGTAGCCGACGCCGTACTGGCCGGAGATCATCTCCGCGGAGATCACACAGATCCACGACACGCCGATGCCGACCGACAGTCCGCCGAAGATGCCGGGCAGCGCGCCCGGCAGCACAACCGAGCGGAGGATCCGCCACCGGCCCCCGCCCATGGTGCGCACTGCCTCCTCCCAGCCGGGGGCCAGTGCGCGGACCGAGTGCCGGGTGGAGACCAGGACGGGGAAGAACGCGGCGGTGAAGGTGATGAAGACGATGCCCTGTTCGTTGGAAGGAAAGAGCAGGATCGCAACGGGGACCAGGGCGATCGCCGGGATCGGGCGGACGATTTCGAGGATCGGTCCCAGCAGGTCCTCGGCGAGCCGCGAGCGGGCCACGAGCACGCCGGTGGCCACGCCCAGGACGGCGGCCAGGAGGAAGCCGGTGACGATGCGGGTGAGGCTGTCGGTCAGGTCGGTCCAGTAGTCGTCGCCGGTCAGCCGGTCGGCGAAAGCGCGGGCCACGTCGGCGACCGTGGGGAACTGCGAGAAACGCAGCCAGAGGTCGACGTTCAGGCTGGTCAGGAGCTGCCACAGGCCGAGGGCGGCCGCCACGGAGGCCACCCGCAGCGCATACCGGGTCGCATACCGAGTCGGATTCAGGGTCATGACAGCTGCTCCAGCGCGTCGGCGTATGTGACGACCCGGGCGCCGCCGTGGGCGTCGACGTAGGCTTGCGCGGTCGACGGGGCGACGAACGGCAGCAGTGTCGCGCCGTGGGCCACCCAGACCGCCTTGTCGGCGAACCAGAGCGTGCCGGTGGCGGCGTCGGGGACGTAGGCGGCGCGGATGCCGTCGCGGTGCGCGGCCACGTAGGCCAGCAGCTCGGCGGGCGTCTTGAAGGGGCGGGTCTGCGTGGCGCCCTTCGGCCAGACCTCGCTCGTGGCGGGCGCGGGCTTGGCGGCGAGTTGCTTGGCGTACGACGGGCCGAGCGCGTTCTTCACGTAGTGGTCGTCGACGAACGCGTCCACGTCGACGTCCCCGGTCAGTTTCGCCGCCTTCAGGATCGACACTTGAGAGCCGAGACGAGCTGGGGTTTGACGGCCGGGTCGAAGGTGGCGATGCCGTGGGCGCCGTTGTAGAGGTAGACGACCTCGGCGGGCAGGCCGGTGGCCTTGGCGACCTTCTCGGCGGCGTCCACCGGGTGCGCGTTGAGGTAGTCGGTGGCTTCCGACTGCGCCTTCAGGAACGCCTCCAGCACGGCCGGGCGTTTCTTCGTGAAGTCCTCGCGGGCGGTGACGCCGTGGAAGGTGGGCAGGTTCAACTGGGCGCCGTCGTACAGGGCCTTCGCCTTGCCCTGGTAGACGAGCAGGCCGGGCCAGGCGACGAACTGCGAGAGCGCGTCCGCGCTGCCCGCGGAGAGCGCCGAAGCGCCCACGGCCGGCTGCTGGTTGAGCTTCTCGACGCCCTTCTCGGGGTCGATGCCGGCGCGCTGCAGGGCCCGTACGAGGGTGCCGTCGGCGGCGGAGCCCACGCTCGTGGAGACCCTCTTGCCCTTGAGGTCCTTGAGGGCGGTCAGCTTGGAGTCGGGCGCGGTGACGATGGTGTTGAGGCCGCCGCGGACGTTGTAGCCGGTGACCGAGACCAGGTGGGTGGGCTTGCCGAGCTGTTTGCCGCGGGCCGCGTTGATGAGGAGCGGGAAGTCGCCCATCGAGCCGATGTCGATCTTCCCGGCGGTCATCTGCGCGGTGATGGGGGCGCCGGTGGCGTAGTCCTGCCAGTCCACCTTGTACGTGTGGCCGTCGTGGAGGGCGTTCAACTGCTTCTCGAAGTAGCCGAGGTCGCGCAGCAGGGTTCCCGCGGTGACCGTGTTGATGGTCTTGGACTGGTAGCCGACGGTGACGGTGACCGTGGAGCCGCTACCGGCCTCGGCGCTGCCGCAGCCGGTGAGGGGGAGCAGAAGGAGGGTGGCGGACGCGGCGACTGCTGGGGGTTTCATGGGAGTTCGGGCCTTTCACCGGAGCAGGTAGGGCATGTTGACCGTGACGGCTCCGGTGGGACAGCGGGCCGCGCACGGGCCGCAGTACCAGCACTCGTCGACGTGCATGTAGGCCTTGCCGTTGCTCTCGTCGATGGCGAGGGAGTCCAGCGGGCACATGTCCACACAGAGGGTGCAGCCGTCGATGCACTTCGACTCGTCGATGGTCACGGGCACGTCGGCCCGCTGGGGCGCCAAGGTCATGGCTGTCTCCAGAAAAGTCCCGAGAAATTCTGAGAAATCCCGCACGGCTGTGAACCGATGAGGCGCTGCCGAACGATGAAGGGGTGAGAGCGCGAAATGCGGAAAACAGGGAGGTGTCAGAGGGAGCGGTGCAGCAGGCCGCTCATCGAGATGCGGTCTCCGCGGAAGCGGATGAACTCCAGGTCCACCGGACGGCCGTCGGCGAGGTGGGTGAGGCGTTCGAGCATCAGGACGGCCGCGCCGCGCGGCGCCTCCAGTACGGCGGCCGAGTGGGCGTCCGCCGTCACCGCCTCCAGGGTGATCTCGGCGTGGCCCAGGGGCTGCCCGGTGACGACCTCCAGAAGGCGGAAGACATCGGTGTTCTCCAGGTCGGCGCCGAGCAGGGCGGTGCCGATGTCGAGCGGGATGTAGGTGAGGTCGAGGGAGAGGGGGAGTCCACCCAGGCGGCGCAGACGTTCGATGTAGAGGACGTCGGCGCCGGGCGGGACGTGGAGACGATCAGCCACCGGGGCGGGTGCGGCGACGGGGCCCATCGTGCGGACCTCGTTGGTGACGTGGCCGTGCTCGTGCAGGGTCTCCGCGAGTCCCATCAGACGGTCCAGGCCGTGCGGGTACTTGTGTGCCACGACGACCGTGCCGACCCCGGGCAGGCGTTCCACCAGGCCCTCCGCCCGCAGGAGGTCGAGAGCCTGGCGGACGGTGTTGCGGGAGGCTCGGTAGTCGGTCGCGAGGGCCGACTCGTGGGGGAGCGTGCCGGCCGGGAAGCCGCCGGTGAGCAGCTGACGGCGCAGGAGGTCGGCGAGCTGACGGGCCTGGTCCGCACGCAGCCGACGACGCGCGCGGTGGGCGGCGACGGTGGTCGCGCCCTGCCCGGCGTGGTCACGGATGCGGTCGGTGGGTGCCATGTTTCGAACCATAGCGAGTCGGTAGGAAAAGCGGTGTTGCCGGAGTGTTGCGCCACCTGCGAGACCGTCAGGTAAGGCGCTGACCTGGGAAAACCGGCGGATCTTGAGCAAGATCTGCCAGGTCGGGATCTGCCGGGTCAGGACAGCGCCGTCAGCCCCGGGGCGAAGGTGATCAGCAGGGGCAGCAGAGGGACCAGCGCGGCCACCGTCGTGGTCAGTGCCCGGTGTCTGCGGAGCAGGCGCGGGGGCGGCTGGAGCAGCCGGTCGACCCGCTCGCCCAGGAGACGGTGACTGGAGGCGCAGGACAGGACGCCCCGGTGCTGGTTCAGCTCGATCAGGGCCAGCGCCGTGGTCAGGTGGCCGCAGCGGCGCGACGCCGTGTCGTCGGCGGCGAGTTCGACCAGGCGATGGGTCTGGTCGCAGAAATGGGAGAACAACGGAATGCGGGGGAATCCGGTGGCAAGGGCGGTCGAGAGGTGGAGCAGCCAGTCGTGGTGGGCGCGGGCATGGCCGCGTTCGTGGGTGAGGACGGCGTCCAGCTGGTGGGAGGTGAGGCGGTGCAGGGCGCCAGTCGTCACGATCAACTGGGGTGGACTGCCAGGCATCCACCAGGCGTCAGGGTATTCGTCCTCCAGCACGAGCAGCGGGCCGCGGGCAGACGGCAGGCCCGCAGGCAGGTCCGGGGCGCGTTCCCGCAGGTGGGCCCGGGCCTGGCCGCGGCGGCGTCGCGCCTCGACGAGCTCGCGGGTGAGCATCGCGGTGGTCCAGGCGGCCCCGCAGGCCAGCAGCAGGGTCAGGGCCACGGCCCACAGCGGAGCGACGGAGAGGTCGTACGCCTCGGTCACCGCGGGCGGTGCGGGGGCGAAGACGCGCGCGCGAACCGTGTGGAACACGGCCGCGGCGCCCAGCATGAGGGCTGTCAGGCAGCACAGCAGGACCGTGGCGACCAGGCACTGCCACACCCACAACCCGACCACGGGTTCCCGCTCGGGCCATGCGGAACGGGTGAGCGCACGCGGGGCCGGCACGGCGGCCGTCAGCGCGACGACGCTCAGCAGGAGCAGGCAGAGGGTCATGCCATCGGCTCCGGATCCTGGTCGGGAAGGGGGCGTGCGCCGCGTGCGCGGGGAGTGCGGACCGCGTACCCGCGTGCGTGCGGCCTGCCACGGGCGGCGGGCTCGGCGCGAGGACCTTGCCCGCCGCCAGTATGACGGCGGTTGCCCCGGGAGTCAGCCCACGAAGACGCCCCGATTCAGCCCGGGCCGCCCGCTCTCGGCGCGCGCCTCGTCCCTGGCCCTGTCGCCTGTCCTGGCGCCTTTCCTTTCACCTGCCCTGTCGCCGATCCCGTCCCCCGTCCCATCGCCGGTTCCGGCGTCGGCTGTGTCACGGGTCTCGTCAGCTGTCGCGCTGCCCGGCGACCACCCGCCCGCTCACCTCTCCCAGTTCCACCCGAGCTCCGCCAGGGCCGGGAGCCCACGCGGACAGGGTCACCACGTCGCCGTCCTCCAGGAACGTCCGCTTGCCGTCGGGGAGTTCGAGCGGATCACGGCCGTTCCAGGTCAGCTCGAGGAGGGAACCGCGCTCGTGCGGGTTCGGGCCGCTGACCGTGCCCGAGCCGTACAGATCGCCGGTGCGCAGGGACGCCCCGTTGACGGTGAGGTGGGCGAGTTGCTGGGCGGCCGTCCAGTACATGGTGGAGAACGGCGGATCGGAGACGACGTGCCCGTTCAGCGTGACGGAGATACGCAGGTCGTAGCCGGCGGGTTCGGTGGCCGAGTCGTCCAGGTAGGGGAGCAGGGGGTGGGTCCGCTCGGGGGGCGAGACCCGCGCGTCGTCCAAGGCCTCCAGCGGGGTGATCCAGGCCGAGACCGACGTGGCGAACGACTTGGCGAGGAACGGGCCGAGGGGGACGTACTCCCAGGCCTGGAGGTCGCGGGCCGACCAGTCGTTGAGCAGGCACAGACCGAAGACGTGCTCGCGGAAGTCGGTCAGCGCGACCGGGCTGCCCTGGGGCGAGGGCACGCCGACCACGAAGCCGACCTCGGCCTCGATGTCGAGCCGCACGGACGGCCCGAAGAGGGGGGCCGGATCAGCGGGCGCCTTGCGCTGGCCCGAGGGGCGGACGACGTCGGTGCCGGAGACCACGACCGTTCCGGAGCGGCCGTGGTAGCCGATCGGCAGATGCTTCCAGTTGGGCAGCAGGACGTCCCCGGCATCCGGGCGGAAGATCGCTCCCGCGTTCCGGGCGTGGTGCTCGGAGGAGTAGAAGTCGACGTAGTCGGCGACGTCGAAGGGGAGGTGCAGGGTCACCGCGGAGAGGGGGTGGAAGAGCGGTTCGACGGTGGGGCGGTGGGCGGGGTCGGTCACCCACTCCGTCAGCGCGCGGCGCACCTGCGACCAGGTCGTACGGCCCGCCGCCAGCAGCGGATTGAGAGTCGGCGCCGCGAGCGGGTCGACGTACGGCGAGCCGAGTGCGCGGGCTGCCGCGCCCGCGTCGAGGACGTGGTCGCCGAGCCGGACGCCGACGGTCCGCTCCGCGGAGCCCGCCAGGGAGAACACACCGTAGGGGAGGTTGTGCGGGCCGAAGGGATAGCCCTCGGGAAGGTCGAAGGGGGGCATCGGGTTCTGCCTCTCTTTCGTGCGCTCTTTGGTGCTCGCCATGTCGTGCTCGCCGGACTCCGAGCGGGTGTCGCGCGGTTGCGTCGAGCCGCGCCACACGTTACGGCCGACCTCACGGAAGTGACACGGGGGCGGGACCGGCGAGGCGCTTCGAACGACAGCGCTACGCATCCGGTTGCTTACCGGATGTCGCCCATGGGCAGGTACGCAATCTTGACGGAGCGGTGCGAAAGGGGACACTCTGAGCGGGTGCTGGAAGGCCTCGGGGAGGGGGCCTTCGCCAGGCACACCTGGGGGGCGAATGGCCATAGGGGAGGCCGGCCTCGGGTCGGTGCGGCGTGGCTCACGGCCGAAACGGCTGGAAGCGACGATGCGCGACAGACTCGGCCGGGAATGCGTGTACGTGCCGTCGTGCAGATTCGGGCTGTTCGTGGCCCTGCGCCATTGGTGCCCGCCCGGCGGACGCGTGCTGATGTCGCCGGTCAACGACGACGTGATCTTCTTCGTCCTGCTCGCGGCCGGACTCAGGCCGGTGCAGGCGCCGTTGCACCCGCTGGACGCGTCGATCGACGTCGATGCCGTGCCCGACGAGGTGTGGAACTCACTGTCCGGCGTGCTCACGACGAATCTGTACGGCAACCCGGACGACAGCCCGCGCCTGCGGGAGAAGTGCGACGCACTGGGCATCCCGTTGTTCGAGGACGGGGCGCACGCGATCGGCAGCGAAGTGGCCGGGCGGCCGGTCGGGGCCTGGGGCGACGCCTCCGTTTTCAGTCTGTCCAAGCATGTCGGCGCCAAGGCCGGCGGTTTCCTGGCCTGTGCCGACCCGGGGCTGCGCGAGGCCCTGGAGAAGACCTGCGAGGACCTGCTGCTGCCGGGACGGTTCACGGCGGAACTCGCCTACACCGTCCGGCCGTACGCGGAGGCGAGTGTGCGCGGGCTGCGGCTGCGGCGGGCCGCCTGGGCAACGATGCGGCTGCTCGGGCTGATGGAGCGGGAGGAGATCCGGATGCCGCTGCGGCCGGCCGAGCTGGCCCGCGCCGTCGACGCGGCACCGGACCTCGCCGCGCACGACTCCTGGGTCCGCGTCGACATGCACGACTACCGGCTACGTTCAGGACCGCTGAGAACGGGCCGCATCGGCCGCAGGCTCGACCGCCTGGACGAGGTGCTGGCCGCCTGCCGGGCGGGCGCCGAGCTGCTGCTGTCCACACCATGGGCGCAGCCCGCGGCGCCCCGCGCCGATCGGGTCCAACCCTTGTTCAGGGTCCCCCTGTTCGTCGCCGACCGGGACGCCGCGAGAGCGGCCCTCGCGCGGCGGGGCATCATCGTGGGGTACCTCTATGACCCGCCCCTGGACGACTACGCGGGTGCCGCCTTCACCGACCCGTCGCCCGATCCCGCGGGGGCCCGCTGGTTCGCCCGGCATGCGCTGCCCGTGGATCCGCTGCGGGCCCGGCAGGTCGTCGAGGTGCTCCAGGACTCCGGCGTACGGCCGGCCGAGGTGCCGGGAGGGCTGGAGCCGACCCGTGGCTGAGACGCAGGCGGAGATCCAGGTACCCGAACCCTCGGCGCCGTCCGCCGGAACGGAGCCGACCGGCCCGACGCCGGCCGACAGCACCCGCGGCTCCGACTCCCTGTTCAGGAACGCCTACTTCCTGATGCTCAGTACGGGTGTCTCCGCCGTGCTGGGGCTGGGCTTCTGGCTGGTGGCCGCGCGCTACTACTCGGAGGAGGCCGTCGGACAGGGCTCGGCCGCGATCGCCGCGATGCGGCTGCTCGCCAGCGTCACGGCGACCACGATGATCGGCGCCGTCGTCCGCTTCGTGCCGCGCGCCGGGCGGGCGACGGGCTCGCTGGTGTGGCGGGCGTACGCGGCCAGTTCGGTGGTCGTCGCCGTCGCCGCGTTCGTATTCCTGCTCACCCTCGACCTGTGGGGGGCGACGTACGCGCCCCTCGGCACGGCAGCGGCGGGGGCGACGTTCGTCGTCGCCTGCGTGGCGTGGGCCCTGCTCACGCTCCAGGACGGGGTGCTCACCGGGCTGCGCAGGTCGGGGTGGGTTCCCGTCGGCAACGCGGTGTTCTCGGTCGGCAAGCTGATCCTGCTGGTGGTCTTCGCGACCACGCTGCCGGTGCTCGGCATCTTCGTGTCGTGGGCCGTCGCCATCGCGTTCTCGACTCTGCCGCTGGGCTGGTTGATCTTCCGCCGGCTGATCCCGCGCCAGGCTGCAGCCGACCGGGACCTGGAGCCTCCCGGGCTGCGGGAGATGGGCCGCTTCCTGGCCGGGGACTCGCTGGGCGCGCTGTTCAGCCTGGCGATGATCAACCTGCTGCCGGTCATGGTCGCCGTCCGCTTCAGCGCGGCGGAGAACGGCTACTTCTACGTGGCGTACACCGTCGGCGGCACCATGGAGTTCATGGCCATCAACATGGCCTCCTCCCTCACCGCGCACGCCTCGCACGACCCGCGCCGTCTCGCCGACGGAGTGCGCGGGGCGCTGCGTCGGATGACGTTGCTGCTGGTGCCGGTGGTGCTCGTGCTGGTGCTGTTCGCCCCGCAGATCCTGATGCCGTTCAACGAGGACTACGCCGAACACGGCACCACCGTGCTGCGGCTGCTGGCCGCAGGCGCACTGCCTCGGGTCGTGGTGGAGCTGTACATCGGCGTGCTGCGGGTGCAGGGCCGTACCGGCGTGCTCGCCGCGCTCCAGGGCGCCATGTGCACGCTTGTGCTGGGCAGTGCGGCCGTGCTGTTCGCCCCGGCGGGGATCGCGGGCGCGGGCTGGGCGGTGCTGCTCAGCATGAGCCTGATCGCCGTCGTCTCCGCGGTGGGCCTGCGCTCAGCGCTGCGCCGCAACGACCGCCTGCCCACCGGCGGGTCCTCCGTCGCCCCGGCCTACGGCACTCGCTGGGCGCGGCTGAACGCCACCGCCGGGTACGGCACGAACTGGGCGCGCCGGGCGGCGTACGAGCGGGAGGGCATCGACGAGGACACGGTCACCCTGTTCATAGGGCGTCCCGGATATGAACGCGAGGCGTTGCAGGCGGACACCCTCGCGTTGATCGTGCGACCGCACGAGTCCGAGGGGGACAAGGAGAGCGAGCGGGGCGAGGGGAGTAGCGGGAGTGGTGGGAGTGGCGGGCGAGGAGAGCGGGAGGAGGGCAGCCGGGAGGGAGCGACGGCACGGTCCTCGTCGGTGGATGCACGGTCCTCGTCGGGCGGTGCCCGGTCCTCGTCGGCTCGTGCGCGCGAGCGGTGGGGTGGGGGTGTCCTGTGGGGTCTGCTCGGTGTGGCCACCGTGGCCTACTGGGCGGCGCTGCGCGATCTGCCGTGGTTCGACGGGCCGTCCGCCGATGTGCTGACGGGGCGGCAGCTGCTGGCGGCACTGCCGCTCACGGCGCTCGTAGCCGGGGGCCTGGTGCTGGTGGTGTTCGTCGGCTCGGTGACGCTGCGCTCCGCGAGAGACGCGTGGCTGCCGGGGGCGGCGCTGGGGTCCGCCCTGCTTGCCCTGTACGCCGTACCCGTCGCGTTCGGCTGGGAACCGACGCCCGTCGGTGGGGCGTTGTACGAGAAGGCGGCCCGTGTCCTCGCGGACGGGGTGGGCCTCGACGGGCCCGAGCCGCTGTTGCGGTGGGCGCCGCCGATCGGGCAGGTGCTGTGCCTCATACCGCTGTGGCTGCTGCTGGCCCGCGCGGGACGGCAGCTGACGTGGCCGGGGCGCTGGGGGGTCCTCTACCTCATGGCGCTCGCCGGCTGGGTGTGGCGGCAGGAGCTCGCGTCCATAGCCCTGCCCCTGCTCGTCGTCCTCGCCCTCGCCGCACTCTTCCTGTCGCTCCACGGGAACGGGAGAGGCGCGCGGACTCGGCGGGCAGCCGTCAGCGAGGCGGCACGGGCTGGTGGAAGTAGCCGTTCTTCCCCGCCTCGCGGTAACCCTGGAGACCCGCGCCCGCGTTGACGGTCAGGTCGCACACGGCCTGTTCGGAGGTCGGCCGGTTCCAGTGCACCAGGGCCTTCACCTCGGGGAGCTTCTTCACGGCGGCGGGGATCTGCGTGTACCAGTCGCGCTGGCGCTGCGGGGCGCCGGCGTCGGGGGCGGTGGCGAACTCCGCGAGCATCACGGGCTTGTCGTCGCTGATGTTCGCGCGCAGCCACTCGTAGCTGGGCCGTTGGCTGCGAAGGAAGTCCTTCCAGTCGGTGGTGCCGTGGCACTGGTAGTAGTTGTACTGGTCCATGGCGATCCAGTCGACGTACTCGTCGCCGGGGTAGAGCGCCTTCATGTCGGCCGCGCTGCCGAGGTAGCCGGAGACGGTCCACACCCACACGACGTTGTCGGCACCCAGCTTGCGGAACCGGTCGCGAAGGTGGCGGTACGCCGCGATGAACTCCTTCGGGGTACCGGCGCCTTCCTTGATGCGGGCGTCGGTCTCCTGGTCGAAGGAGAAGAAGACGCGTTTGCCGTAGGCCTTGATGCGTCGGATCTGCGGATCGATGATCTTCTCGTCGAACTTTCCGGAGGCGATGTTCTTCCAGCCGAGCTGGGTCTCCGTCCAGTTCTCGTGGTGCGGCTCGGTCCAGACGGTGGACTCCCAGGCCAGCATCAGCAGCCGGTCCCTGCCGAGTTCCTGTTCGTCGGGGGTGAGCAGTTCGCCGTCGAGCTTGGTGCCCGACATGTCGTGGTAGTTGTAGACGAGGTCCAGCTTGCGGCCGATCCTCTTCTCGAAGCCGAGCACGGCGTCCTTGAGCGAGCCGTTCCCGGCGTACGGCACGGCGGCGCCCCACCACGCGCCGCAGGGCGGGATCAGTGCGTCGGTGGGGGCGCAGGGGCCGGTGGGCAGCTCGCCCGAGGCCGCGTTCTCGGGCAGGGCGTCCGCGGCGGACCCCGAGTCCTCGGAGCGGCCGGTCCAGACGCCGAGCCCGGCGAGCAACGCGGCCACCGCCACCAGCACCACGGCCATGTAGGCGCGCCTCGCACCCCCGGTGTCGCCCCTCAAACCCCGCCCTGAACCGCCACCCGAACCGCCACCCGAACCGCCCCTCACGGCATCCCCGGCACCACTCCCCACATCCCTCGTCACGCCATGCCCCACGCCATTCCCCGTGCTGCTCCCCGCGCCATTCCCCGTGCTGCTCCCCGTGCCATTCCCCGTGCCATTCCCCGCGCTGCTCCCCGTGTCGTCCCCAACAGCGGCACCCGGGGCGCTCCCCGTGTCGCCCCTCGCAGCGTCGTCCTCCGAGGCGCGCCCCGGGCTGCTTTCCGTGGCGCCCCTCACGGCGTCTGCCGCGGCGCTCCCCGGGCTGCTCCCCGCGGCGCCTCCCGCGTTGCCCCCCACGGCAACCCCCGTCTCGCTGCCCCTGCCGTTGCCCGTGTCGGCCCTCATGGTGTTGCTCCCCGTGGTTCTCGCCTCGTCCGGCCTCGATGGCCTGGGTGGCTTGCGTAGGCGGTGGCGTCCGGTCATGTGCCACTGCTGCCGGAGGGCCTGCGTTTGACCTTGGTTCGTTCGACCGCGCCGCGCCGTGCGGCGGGCAGCGGCAGCCCTGGCAGGGCGGCGACGACTGTCGTGAATCCGGCGAGCGAGACGAGGAAGACGGTCATCGAGAAGCCCTTCACCAGGTACAGCGAGGTGGCGGTGAGCACGCCGAGCGAGAGGCTGATGGGCGCGGCGAGCGCGACGGCCTCAAGCCTGGCGCCGGAGGCCAGCGCCCCCGGCTGCGGATACAGCGCCGCACAGCCCGGGCCGAACAGGACGAAGAGCAGTACCGGGATCCAGCGCAGCGGAGAGTGCCCGGGCACGGCGGTGGCGGCCAGGGCCAGCCAGCCCGAGGCCGCGACGAGGAGTCTGAGGTGAGTCGGGGTGATCCTGGCGGCGTCCGTGGCGTCCGTGGCGTCCGTGGCGTCCGTGGCGTCCGTGGCGTCCGTGGCGTCCGTGGCGTCCCTGGCGTCCGTGGTGTCTTCGGTGTTGTCCGTCAATTCGATCACCTTGTGGTCAGTCGTCGTCGGCCGTCGGCCATCGGTCGGCCGTCGGTCGGCCGTCGGGCGCGTTCGGGCCGGTCATCGGGCCGCCGGGCGGTACTCCAGCACGACGCCGTAGGGATGGCTCTCGACGGTCCGGAAGAGGGGCGAGGCGGTCAGTTTCGATCGCAGGGTCGCGAAGCCGCCGGGCGGTAGCAGGCCCTCGCCGGAGGCGTAGACGTCCTGGGTGCGGGTGAGGACGACGTACGCCTTCGCGCCCGGCGGGATGCCGGCGGCGAGGTAGGACGCCGGGTCCTTCAGCATCTTCTCGTTCTCGGGCAGCGCCTGCTCGGCGAAGAACCAGTGTTCGAGGCGGTCGTAGTGGCGGAGCGCCTGCGGGAACGAACCGCTGGTGGCGAGGATCAGCGAGCCGGCGGGGGCGTCGTCCAGAGTTCTGGTGACGAGCGCGGTCTCCGCGGGCGGCGTGTAGAACATCTTCTCCTTGCCGTAGTACGACGGCAGGAAGCCGGCCAGCAGCATCAGCAGCACGGTCGGCAGGGCGACGGCCGCGGTCCGCCGTCGCAGCGTCCTCGCTCGGCTGCGGCGGGTCCCCGCGACGGCCGGCACGAGCGCGGCGGCGGCGAAGAAGGCCGCGCCGGGCAGGGCGAACAGATAGACGCGGAAGAGCATCTCGCCGCCGTAGTCGTTGACGGCGAACAGCGGCACCGGGGCGACGGACACCAGCAGCAGCGGCAGCGCGCTGCGGGTCAGCCGACGCCGCAGCACGACGGCGGTCCCGGCGAGGACGGCGATCGCCAGCACCATCACGATGTTGGCGGTGCCCGCGAGTTCGGGGCCGGGGCCGGTGAGCTGTCCCGCGTAACCCGCGCGGGAGTTCTCGGTCAGCTCCCCGATCGACTTCCTGACGGTGGAGAGGGTCTCGACGAACAGCGGCCGCCCCATGGTCAGGTCCCAGGTGAGCATCAGCAGTGCGGCGACGACCAGCAGCCCGTAGTTGCGGTAGCGGCGGGTGAAGCTGAGCGCGAGCAGACAGATGGTGAGCATCACCGGGGTGAGCTGGTGCGTGGCGTTGATGGCGGCGATCAGCGGGGCCAGGATCACCACGCAGACCGCCCGCTGCCTGCTCCCGGTGGGCGGCGGGACGGGGGCGGCCACGGGGTCGAGGTAGGCGCGGTCCCGCAGCCGTCCGGCCGAGCCGGGGCGTACGAAGTGCCGCAGCACCACCGCGAGGACCGTCAGATGCAGCAGGTAGGCGAGGGCCTGCGGGGCGAAGTAGTCCTGTCCGACCCAGTTGGCGAGCTGGAAGATCCACACGCCGGTCCAGATCAGCCGCCAGTCCTCGCAGAAGGTGCGGTAGATCAGGACGAGCACCGGCATCATGAGCAGGCCGAAGACGATCGGCGCCCAGTTGGCGTACGCGGCGGCGCTCTCCACGCCGAACGCCCGCACCAGGCCCGCGTTGAGTGTGAAGAAGCCCGGCCACTGGTCGTAGGCGGACATGTTGCCCGACAGCGCGGCGCCCGGCCGCAGCTCGCCATTGGCGAGGAGCGTGTTGACGATGGCGTCGTGCTTGGAGGCCCACGGGTAGCGCACCGCGTCGTACAACACCGCAGGCGGCGCTTTGAGCGCGAACAGCAGTGCGGTGCAGTGCGCGGCCGGCCACCAGGGCGCGGTGCCCGCGCGCCGCAGACTGAGCACGAAGCCCGCGGTGAGGACCAGCAACGAGACGTAGTAGGAGACCGGGAGACGGTCCAGCAGGCCGTAGTCGCCCATCTCGCGGAAGCCGATGCGGGGCAGCGCGTACACCCACAGCCCGGCGGCGAGCAGCAGGGTCACCAGCCCGGCGTCCGGCGGGCGGCGCGGGATCCGCCAGGATCTGCGCTCGCTGCCGGTGGCCCGGACAAGGGTGGGCAGCTCGCTGCTCTCGGTGGTCGGTACGGGCACATGTTGCTGCACGCTGAGGCTCCCCTCCCCCAGGTCAACTATAGGAATTTCGTCTGCTTTTCACACCAAAATCGTCAAAGCTCCCGGTGGATCGGCCGGTCCCCGTCGCCCCCGGCTCAGCCCGCGAAGACGGGGCCCCGAACGACGGCCCGGGCCCGGCGGTACCACCGCCAGCCGACCGTCTTCGGTCCGTCCCGATACGGGGCGACCCGGGCACCGGAACCCGCCAGCCAGCGCTCGACGTCGGCGACGGTGTGGCCGCGACGCACGATGAGTCGGGCGATGCGGTAGTGCTCGTCGCGGTCCGAACTGAGCGCGTGCCGCACGGCGGTGGCCGTCTCGTAGCCCGCGGCGGCGGCCGTCCGCCGCACCCGGCCGCTGTTGTAGCCGTGCGGGTAGGCGAGGTGGCGGACCTGGTGACCGAGGGCGTCCTCCAACACCGAGCGGGACGCCCGCAGTTCGTGCGCGAGCGCCCGGGGCGCGAGGGTGTCCAGCTGGGCGTGGGTGACCGTGTGGCTGCCGATCTCCATCCCGTACTGCTCCAGCCGCGCCGCCTGATCCAGCGTCATCATCGGCGCGGGCGGCAGCAGACTGCGCCCGCCCGGCGTGATGGCGCCGGTGGTGAGGTACGCGGTGGCGGACAGCCGGCGCTCGGCCAGCGCCTCGGCGGTCGCACCGGGCAGGTCGGCGAAACCGTCGTCGAAGGTGAGCAGCACCGGCCGGGACGGCAGCGACGCCCGTCCGGCGAGATGGTCGGCGAGCGCGCTGATCGTGACAGGCGTACGACCGCTGTCGACGACGGCGTCCAAGTGCGCGCCGAACTGCTTCGGGCTCACGGTGAACTCGGCGATCCAGTCGGGCGGATCCTCCATCACGGCGTGGTACAGGAACACGGGGATGCTGCCGCCTGTGCACACCGGCACGCCGCCGCCTCTGTGCGCGGACGCCGCCATCATCGCGCGGCCCCCCGCAGTCGCCGGCGCAGTGCGCGCCGGGACCGCAGATAGCCCACCGGCCCGTAGAGCATCCCGCGCCTCTGGAGCCGGGACAGCCGCCCGGGCCAGGCGTGCGTCCGGTCGTCATGCCCGCCGGGGGCACCCCTCGCACTCCCCGGCACGCCCCCCGCACGCCCGGGCGCACCCCCCGCCTGTTCGGGCACGCCCGTCGCACTCCCGGGCACGCCCCCGGCGCGCGTCTCCGCCTCCGCATCGGCTCCCGCCGAATGCGCTGCCCCTAAAGCCCTCGCGCCCGCCCCCACCCCCGATTCCGACCCCGACTCCGACCCGGAGTCCGACCCGGAGTCCGACCCGGAGGCCGCCTCCCGGCTCGCCGTCAGCGAGCGCGCGTACGCCAGTCCCCGGGGCAGCCGGGCCAGGAACGCCGGGAGCAGGCCGGGCCGGTTGACGAGGATCGCCGTGAGGTAGGCGGTGAGGCCGGCGCCGTAGCCGTACGCCTGGGTCTCCAGGTCCTGCCAGGTCTCCCGGTGGCGGTGCCAGACCAGGGCCTGCGGGGTGTAGTGCAGCCGGTGGCCCTCGGCGAGGACGCGGACGAACCCGTAGAGATCGTCGCCGCCCCGCGCGAGCGTGCCCGCACCCGTCGCCGGGTCGAAGCCGCCGACCGCCCGCAGCACCTCCGTACGGAAGGCCATGCTGGCGCCGGAGCCGAAGCGGCCCGCGGTGAAGGGGAACAGCGGCTCGTCGGCGGGCGGGTCGTACGGGTCGTACGTGCGGGCCGTGAAGCCCTTGGCGAAGCCGCCGTGGCTCTCCAGGAGGACCTGGGCGGGCGTGCGCAGCCGGGCCGGGAGGATCAGGCCGGTGGCGCAGCCGAGGCGGGGATCGGCGGTGAACGGCGCGGTGAGTTCCGTGAGCCAACGCGGGTCCGCCACCACGTCGTCGTCCGTGAAGGCGATCACCTCGCCGTGCGCGGCCTCGACGCCCTTGTTGTGCGCGACGGCGAGACCGGGCGTCGGCTCGGTCACGTACCGCACGCGCTCGGCGTACTTGTGCGTCACCAGGTCCCGGGTCGCGTCCGTCACGGGCGCGTTGTCGACGATGATGATCTCGAAGTCCGGGTGGTCCTGGGCGAGGAGCGAGTCGAGGGCGTGGGCGAGCAGTTCGGCGCGCTCGTGGGTGGCGATGACGATGGTGGTGAACGGGACGGGCTTGGGGCCGGGCAGCCGGGCGGGACCCGGCGCAATGTGCTCGCGGACGGCCAGGTCCACGAGGACCGCCCTCGGATCGGCGCCCTCCGGTACCTGCCCCAGAAGCGTCCCGACCGGCCGCCCACCCCGCCTGACCAGCACGAACACCGGGCCGTGCGTGACGGGCGGGCTGCCCGGGCCGGGTTTGAGCGCGCCTCCTTCGTCCAGTTCGAGCTCGGCGATCTGCACCGGCCGGATGTCGAGGAACCTCTCGATCTCCAGCCGCACGATCTCCTGCCGCACACCTCTCGCGCGGGACATGAACCCCCCTTGTCTCATGACCGCCCCTGACAATCCCCGCCTGCTCCCGACCATCCCCGACCGTCCCCAGCCGTCCCTGGCCAGTCCCGACCGTCCCCGGCCGCTCCGTCTCTCCCCCGGCCAGTCCCCGGCCGCTTCGTCCCTCCCCGGCCGCTCCGACCCTTCCCCGGCCAGTCATCGACCGCCTCCGCCGGCCCCTGGCCAGTCTCGGCCAGTCCCGACCGTCCCCGGCTGTCCCCGACCGCCTCCGACCGTTCCTCGTGTGATCGTCACGCTCGGCGCAGGCGGCCCGCGCTCTTCAGGGTGCGTGCGGCCGCCGCGGCGAGCCTCGGCCGGTTGCGCACGAAGTGGTGTGCGCGGCGCGACGGTTCACGGCTGAGCCAGTAGAGCGCGGCGCCCACCCCCGGACGCGTCCACGCCCCCTCGAACACGGGGATCTCGCCGGTCTTCAACGAGTCCTTGTACTCTGCCGCGCCCCGCCCCAGGTCGAGCAGGCCGATGCCCTCGGCGGCGGCCGACTCGGCCATCCGCAGATGCAGCACCAGGCCCGGCGAGTACTTCGCGAACTCCGGGTCGTACGACGGGAACCAGCAGGCCAGGACCGTCGACGAACGCAGGCCGAAGTGCGCGGCGAGCGGCCGATCACCGGCGTAGAGGACGGACAGCGTGCCGGCGCACTCCGGTGCGCGCGTCTCGGCGAGCACGTCCACCAGTCGGGTGATCCACTCCTGGGCGAACCGGTCCCGGCGGCCGGTCCTGCGGTACTGCGCGGACTTCCACGCCATGAGCGTGCGCAGCGCGGCCGGGTCGCGTTCGTCGAACACGAACCGCAGCTCCCCGACCTGACGACCGAGCCTGCGCTCCTTGGCGAGCGTCGTCTTCAGGAACTTCGGCGACTGGGCCCGCAGTACGGACTCGTAGGTCTCGTAACCCTTTTCTACGTCGATGACATAAGCGGCGTACTCCTCGGCCGCGTGCGGGACGAACAGCCCTTGTTCCGCCTCCAGGTTGTCGAAGGCGAAGCTCGACAGGGAGCACGCCCGCATCAGTTCTGCGGCGTTCAGGCCGAGACCCGGGGCCAGCACCGCGCCCTGCGCGTCCGAGACGCCGTACGCGAGGGCCTGACCCTGGCCGAACCGGCCCCGCTCATAGGGCAGGAAGCCGACCGGCTCACGCCCCTCGTACACGACCGCCACGCGCGCGCGTGGCCGCACGAGGCCCACGGCGTCGGTGAACTCCGGTTCCATGAAGGGGTTTCGCGGAAGCGTTGACGCGGCACGCAGCGCGCGCCACCGCTCCCTGTCCCCCTCGCCGAGGTCTTCCGGCCTCAGCACACGAATGCGCCCACTGCTCAACCTGACCCCCCGATCAAGTCCCCCCTGGACACCTGGACGGTACCGCTCCACCCGGGCGTCGCGGTAGGTAGCGTCCCATCTTGTTGCCAACCGGTACAGAGGCCTTTAACCGTCCGCTACCCGGCGATGCGCCAGAAAGCCGTTTCTTTGCGCCACTCCTCAACCAGTTCTGCACCAGTAGGCAAAGGGGAGTTGGCAGAACCGGACAGGACCTGGTCGTCGTTCGGCTCGTGTCGAACCAGGGGGGTACGGCATCCGTATTCTCTGATCATGGCCGCACCCACCGCATATGCCGAGCGCACCCCGTACTCCGCGTACTCCCTGATCGCCACCGACCTGGACGGAACGCTGCTGCGCGGCGACGACACGTTCTCCGACCGGTCCCTCGACGCGCTCGCGCGGGTGGCCGCCGCCGGCGCACGCCACCTGGTGGTCACCGGACGCCCCGCGCCCCGCGTGCGCCCCCTGCTCGACCGGCTGCACAGCAGGGGGCTCGCGGTGTGCGGACAGGGCGCGCAGTTGTACGACGCCGGCGCGGACCGTCTGCTGTGGTCGGTCACCCTGGACCGGGAGCTGGCCGAGACCGCGCTCGGCAAGATCGAGGCGGAGGTGGGGCAGCTGTACGCGGCCGTCGACCAGGACGGCGTGGACGGGCTGACGCTCATCGAGCCGGGCTACCGGATGCCGCACCCGACCCTGCCCGCCTTGCGCGTCGACCGACGCGACGACCTGTGGTGCGAGCCGATCAGCAAGGTGTTGCTGCGCCACCCCACCCTGTCCGACGACGAGTTGGCGGCGACGGCCCGCGCGGCGGTCGGCTCGCTCGCCACGGTCACCATGTCGGGGCCCGGCACGGTCGAGCTCCAGCCCTGCGGGATCACCAAGGCGACGGGCCTGGCCCTGGCCGCCGAACACCTGGGCCTGCGGCCCGAGGACACCGTCGCCTTCGGGGACATGCCCAACGACATCCCGATGTTCGACTGGGCCGCGCGCGGAGTCGCGATGGCCAACGCCCACCCCGAACTGAAGGCGATGGCCGACGAGGTGACGACGTCGAACGAGGACGACGGCGTGGCCGTCGTCCTCGAAAGACTGTTCCCGTAAGACCCGTAAGACCCGTAAGACCCGTAGGACCCGCAGACCTGTAGGACCTGTAGACCCCCAGGGCCCTATGGGGATCTGTCAGTACGCGCCGAACACGTTGTCGATCGAGCCGTACCGGGCGGCCGCGTAGTTGCAGGCCGCGGTGATGTTGGCGACCGGGTCGTAGGAGTCCCAGGAGGTGCCGGCGACATGGTAGGCGTTGAAGGTCGGGTCGATGACCTGGAGCAGGCCCTTGGACGGGATGCCCGCGGCCGCGTTGGAGTCCCAGAGGTTGATGGCGTAGGGGTTGCCGGAGGACTCACGGATGACGTTGCGGTAGATGCCGTTGTACGTCCCCGGGATCCCGTGCTGGGCCATGACCTGCAGGGAGGCACGGATCCAGCCGTCGAGGTTGTTGGCGTACCCGAGGCTGGTGGCGGTGACGACGGTCGGGGTCGCCGCGGAGGCGCCGGTCGCGCCGAGGAGTGGGAGGGCGAGCACGGCCGCGCCGGTGGCGGCGACGGTGAGCGTGCGGGCGAGACGGTTACGACGGGTGCGGCGCGGCTGAGCGGCAGCGGGCATGACGAATTTCCTCTCCGGCGCCTGCGAGGTGAGCTGTCGGGTTCGGGCGGGAGCTGCCCGGTCGCGTCCTGACGGGCGCGACTTCACCCCGAGCCGTACCGATATGTCTGAGACATCCGGACCGGCGACTTACCTGGTTCCCCCGCTCCTGCCGCGCGTTCTCGGTGGGTGTACGGGCGGCGGCAGGATTCGGCGTTCCGCCCGACAGGCCGGGAACGTATGCGAGAGCACATGTCCGGAACAAGTGGCAGATTCACAGATCACCCCTATTGACCTTGGTCTGTGACCTATGGGGTGCTTGATCCTTTGTGGGTGCAAAGCCTCAACTTGCTTGGAGGTGTGGAGGATCGGTGAATGGCGAGGCCAGGCGGGTCCAGCGGGGGGAGTGAGTCAAGTCACCAGCGTCCACAAGTGCGGCGAATCGGGCATTAACGCCAAGTCGGTAAAGGTGGGGAGGGGGTGGAGGTGGCAGCTGCGACGGTGATGGCGCCGTCGGATGGAAGTCATCACTTCCGGCTAACTCCATAAATATCTGCTCATATATTTTAATCAAGAACATATCGGGCGTGATCCGATACCACCTGGCCTGTAACCGTGGGGGCTATCGGTGATCGAAACGTGACCGGATACGCTGACTTGAGTGATGGCAGAGACCTATCGACAAACCGCGTAACCGCCACTAGACACCAGCAGACAGGAGACCCCTCGTGACCGTCGTCGGGCCGTTCGGGCTGAGCGTGCGGGACCAGGCTCTGGAAGCCGATGTCCAGGCCGGATTGGCGGCTGTCGAGGAAGGCTTGCTCGAAGCCACCAAGAGTGAGGTTCCGTTCATCACGGAGGCCGCCCAGCATCTCGTGCGGGCGGGCGGGAAGCGGTTCCGGCCGCTGCTCGTGGTGCTCGCGTCGCAGTTCGGGGACCCGTACGCGCCGGGCATCGTGCCGTCGGCCGTCGTCGTGGAGCTGACCCACCTGGCCACGCTGTACCACGACGACGTGATGGACGAGGCCGCCGTGCGCCGCGGGGTGCCCAGCGCGAACGCCCGCTGGGGGAACTCCGTCGCCGTCCTCACGGGTGACTTCCTCTTCGCGCGCGCCTCCCACATCCTGGCCGACCTCGGACCGGAGGCGGTGCGGGTGCAGGCGGAGGCGTTCGAGCGGCTGGTCACCGGGCAGATCCTGGAGACGGCCGGTCCGACCGACGGACGCGACCCGGTCGAGCACTACCTCGACGTGCTCGGCGGCAAGACGGGCTCGCTGGTGGCGGTGGCCTGCCGGTTCGGGGCGATGATGTCGGGCGCCGACGAGACCGTCGTCGACGTGCTGACGCAGTACGGCGAGCGGCTGGGCGTCGCCTTCCAGCTGGCCGACGACGTCCTGGACATCGCGTCCGACTCGCGGGAGTCGGGCAAGACGCCCGGGACGGATCTCCGCGAGGGCGTTCCCACGCTGCCCGTGCTGCGGCTGCGGGAGCGGGCGGCGCGGCTGTCGCTGCCCGAGGACATCGCCCTGTGCGAGCTGCTGGACTCCGACCTGAGCGACGACGCCCGGCTCGCCGAGGCCCTGGAGGCGCTCCGCGCGCACCCGGCGCTGGAGCAGGCCCGCCGGGACACCGTGCGGTACGCGAAGGACGCGCGGTCCGCGCTGGCGCCGCTGCGGGAGTGCGACGCGAAGGCGGCGCTGATGGAGCTCTGCGACGCAGTGGTCCACCGAGCCGGCTGACCCCCTCGGGCCCCGCACCCTCCTCCTCGCCCGCCTTCCCGTCCGGCCCCGCCACGCGCTCGGGGCCCGGCCCCTCCTCCTCGCCCGCCCGCCCTCCCGTCCGGCCCCGCCGCGCCCTCGGGCCCCGCCCCTCCTCCTCGCTTGCATTCCCCTCCGGTCCCGCACTCCCCGTCCGGTCCCGCGTCCTCCTGCGGTCCCGCACTGGCGGCGTCCCCCTCCCCAAAAAACCACGCAAGGCTCGCCAGCTATCTGGTCTTGATGATCACTTTTCCGAACGGGCTGGCCGACTCGTAGTACCGGTACGCAGCGGCCGCTTCCTCGAATGGGAACACTCGGTCGATGACTGGTCGGAGCCGATGCGTGGTGATGACGTCGTTCATGGCGATGAACTGGGCGCGGCTGCCGACGGCCAACGCCCGGACCGTAGCGGCGGCGCCGAACAGCAGACGGGGATCGACCGGTGCCCAGTTGCCGGAGACGGACCCGACGAAGGCGATGTGTCCGTCGACGGCGACCGACTTCAGCGACTGCTCCAGCGTTCCGGAGGTGTCGACGACGCGGTCGACCCCTCGCCCGGCGGTGAGTTCGCGGGCGGTGGCGTGCCAGTCGGGAGTGTCGCGGTAGTTGACGACCTCGTCGGCGCCCAGATCGCGAAGGCGTTGTTCCTTGTCCGCGCGGCTTGTCGTGGCGATGACTCTCGCGCCCAGGAGTTTGGCGAACTGCACCGTGAACAGCGACACGCCGCCGGAGCCCGTGGCCAGCACGGTCTGTCCACGCTGGACTCCGCGGCCGTCGCCGGTCAGGGCGTTCCACGCCGTGACGGCGGCGCAGGGAAGAGTTGCCGCCTCGGCATAGGAGAGGTGTTCGGGGATGGGCACGAGGGCGTCCTCTGGGAGGATGGCCAGCTCCGTCAGCATTCCGTCGAGCGAGCCACCCAGCTGCGGCAGGTACGCCGGTTCCAGCGGGCCGTCCAGCCACCGCGGGAACAGCGCGGCGGTGACGCGGTCGCCCGGGCGCACCCGCCGGACGCCTGGCCCGACAGCGACGACCTCGCCCGCACCGTCCGAGACCGGTATGACGTCCGGTTTGACGGGCAGCACGTACTGCCCCCGCACCACCAGAAGTTCACGGAAGCTGAGCGAGGTGGCGTGGACCGCGACCGCAACCTCCCCTTCCCCGGGTGTGCGTGGTTCGTGTGTGCGCAGTGACAGGCCGTCGATACCGTCGCCGGCGCTGACGTGATAGCTGCGCGCCATCGAGGGGGGTGTCGCCGTCATCGCGGTCATCCTTCGATGAACTGGTAGTCGCTGACGATGCGGCCGTCGGGGCCGAGAACGAGGATTTCCAGCCCGACGCCGGCGACCTCGCCACCGTCTTGGGGCGCCATCTCCCAGTTGAACTTGACGACGTCGTGGAGCCGGTCGGCGTTGCCGCGCGACCGGAAGACGAAGGCGCCCGGCGCGACGAACTCCTCGTGGGCGCGCGTCACCCGGAACTCCAACGCGTGGTGCCCGCGCGCCTCCAGGACGAGACGATCGAAGCCCAGCCCTTCAGCGGTCTGCAGGATCTCCTGGGGAGGCTGCAGCACATGGACCGCGTCGGCGGACCACAGCTCGCGAATCGCGGTGCGGCGACGCTCCGCATCGGGTTCGTTCCACACGGCGACGTAGCGGTCGGTGAGGTTGCGGATGTCGATATCGGCCATGGTTGTTCCCCTCGGTTGTGCATGGTCGGCGTGCCGCAACGACAGTGCTGCGCCGGCTGTCGCGCGGCAATTCCCCGCAGGGAATCGCCGATCAGCAGCCGGGCGGGTTACACAAGAGGGGTGATCAGCGAATCGACCAGAGGCGGGCTCGCCGACGCGTTGCGTGAGTGGCGCATCCGGCGACGCGTCAGCCAGCTGGAACTAGCCATGCGCGCCGGAACCACGCAGCGGCACGTCAGCTTCATCGAGAGCGGACGGTCGACCCCAGGCCGCTCGATGATCATCCGGCTGGCCGAATCCCTGGAGGTGCCGATCCGCGAGCGCAACGAACTGCTCCTTGTGGCCGGATTCGCACCGGCCTACCCGCAGACCCGCATGGACAACCCCCAGCTCGAACCGATTCGCACCGCCCTCGATCGGATCCTGCACGGCCACCTGCCCTACCCGGCGGTGGTCGTCGACCGGCACGGTGACCTCGTCTCGGCCAACGCCGCCTTCCACGCGCTCACCGCCGGCGTGGCCCCGCAGCTACTCGTACCGCCGGTGAGCGTTCCCCGGGTGCTGCTGCATCCGCAGGGCCTCGCGCCACGCATCGTCAACCTCGACGAGTGGGCGTGGCACATCATCGACAGCATCCAGGCCGAGAGCGTGCGCAACCCGGACGACCAACTCCAACGCCTGGCCTCCGAACTCATCGACCTGGTACCACTGCGTCCGCGCGCGTCACCGCACCACCTCGGCTTCGCCGTACCGCTGCGCCTCCGGGCACATGATCCGGACGACGACAGGGAGCTGACGCTCATCACCACGCTCACCCACTTCGGCACCGCCATCGACGTCACCATCGCCGAACTACGACTCGAGGCGTTCCTGCCGGCCGACGAAGCGACCAGCGCCATGCTGGCCGAACTCGTCAAGCGGTGACCGACCTGCCCGGCACAGCCCCGCGCGGCGACCACCCCTGGAATTGATCACCTAGGGGAATCCGCTGTCCCCCGCAGGACCCCTACGGGTCGGTCGCTCTTTCCTCGCTCTTGTGTCATACCGCAGGCGTACGCGGAGTTGAGCCCTCGGGTTGACGTTTTCGGGTGGCCGATTTGGTCAGATGGGGACTACGAGAAAACACCACTCCTCACCAATTCGGGTGAGAATGGCGGCTTGGGGTGGGGCGTTCAGCGTGAGATGACCAGCCGCCGCCGACGACGGAGGTAAGGCACACATGGCACCGAAGGCATCCGACGACACCCTGACCGGCGGGGAGCCGAACGGCGGGGAGGCCGACGACCTGCGCGCCGGCCGGCGCAAGGCCGCGCGGTACGTCGTCCCGGTCACCGTGATCGGTGTCGCCGCGGCGACGATCGGGCTGGTCCCGGCGCTCGCCGACTCCGGCGACCCCGACCTGCCGAAAATCACCGCTCAGCAACTCCTCGACAAGATCGCCGCTTCGGACGTGCAGCAGCTGTCCGGCACGGTGAAGATCACGACCGATCTCGGGCTGCCCGACCTCGGCGGGCTGGAGAACGGTCTCCTTTCCGGGGCCGCCCAGCAGGGCGGTGACGGTTCGTCCGCCGACCCGTCCACCAAGCTCACCGAACTCGCGTCCGGCACGCACACCCTGCGTGTCGCCGCCGACGGCCCGGACCGGCAGAAGCTCTCGCTGCTGGAGAAGGCCGCCGAGTACAGCGTCATCCACAACGGCAAGGACGTGTGGGGGTACGACAGCGCCTCCAACGAGGTCTACCACTCCACCGTCGACGAGAGCTCCGACAAGGCGGACACCCCTGTTCCGGCCACGCCCAAGGACCTCACCGAGGACGCCCTGAAGGCGGTCGACGACACGACGTCCGTGACCGTCGACGGCACCGTCCAGGTCGCCGGGCGCGACGCCTACAAGCTGCTGGTCAAGCCGAAGCAGTCGGGTTCCACGGTCGGCGCGATCAGTGTGGCCGTGGACGCGAAGACGGGCCTGCCGCTGAAGTTCACGCTGACCCCGGCGAGCGGCGGCGCCGCCGTCGTGGACGTGGGCTTCACCCAGGTCACCTTCGCCAAGCCGGCCGCCTCCACCTTCGACTTCACGACCCCCAAGGGCGCGAAGGTCACCGAGGGCGACCAGGTCGAGAAGGGCGACGTCGGGGGCAAGTGGGACGAGGAGGGTGCGACCAAGACGGCTCCGGGGCACTCCGGCACGTCCGACGACGACCTCGCCAAGGACCTCGGCGGCCCCGCCGGTCTCAACGTCCTCGGCGAGGGCTGGACCTCCGTCGCCACCTTCGACACCGGCGGCGAGGGCATGCCCTCGGGCGCCGAGGCCGGCGGCGACCTCGGCGGCTTCCTCGGCTCCTTCGGCGACAAGGTGAGCGGTAAGTTCGGCTCCGGCACGGTCTTCTCCACCCGCCTGATCAACGCCCTGATGACGGACGACGGCAAGGTCTACGTCGGCGCGGTCACCAAGGACGCCCTGGTGAAGGCGGCGAACGCGGGGAAGTGAGCAGCGACCTGGGCGGGGTGTGAGGGGAGCCGATGACGCAGTCCACGGGTGGTGCCTCGGGTGGCTCCACGGATGGCTCCACGGATGGCACCACGGATGGTGCCTCGGGTGGCTCCGCGGGGCGTTCCGTGGGTGGTTCCACGGGCGACGGCGACGCCGTCATCCACACCCGCGCCCTCACCAAGCGCTACCGCGGCGGACAGCTCGCCGTCGACGGTCTCGACCTGACCGTCCCGGCGGGCAGCGTCTTCGGCTTCCTCGGTCCCAACGGCTCCGGCAAGACCACCACCATCCGCATGCTGATGGGTCTCATCGAGCCCACGGCCGGCTCGGCCCGCGTCCTGGGGCAACCCATGCCGCGGGCCGCGCGCGTCGTCCTGCCCCACGTCGGGGCGCTCATCGAGGGCCCCGCCCTCTACGGCTTCCTCTCCGGCCGCGACAACCTGCTCCGCTACGACGCCGCCGACCCGACCGCCGACCCGCGCACCCGGCGTACGCGGGTCACGGCGACGCTGGAGCGGGTCGGGCTGACGGCCGCCGCCGGCAAGAAGGCGAAGGCGTACTCGCTCGGCATGAAGCAGCGCCTGGGCCTCGCCGCCGCCCTTCTCCAGCCCCGCCGCCTGCTCGTCCTCGACGAGCCGACCAACGGCCTGGATCCCCAGGGCATGCGGGAGATCCGTTCGCTGATCCGGGAGCTGGCCGCGGAGGGCACGACCGTCTTTCTCTCCTCCCACCTCCTCGACGAGATCGAGCAGGTGTGCACGCATGCGGCGGTGATGGCCCAGGGCCGGCTGCTCGCACAGGGTTCGGTGGCGGACCTCGCGGCGGGGACCCGTGGCCGGCTGGTCGTGACGACCCCGGACCCGGCGGACGCGGCGCGGGTGCTGAAGGAGCAGGGAGCGGGTGACGTCGTCGTCGCCGAGGACCGGGTGAGCGCGGAGGCTCCGCCTGCGGAGCGCGAGCTCGCCGACCTGAACGCCGCGTTGGTGACGGCGGGCGTCCGCGTTCGCGGCTTCGCCGTCGAACGGGCCTCCTTGGAGGACGCGTTCGTGGCGCTCACGGGGGAGGGGTTCGATGTCGCGGGCTGAAGCGGAAGCGAGGGAGAACCGGAGCGGGACTCCCCGCGAGGACTCCTCGACGACACGCACCAGGTCCTGGACCAAGTCCTGGACCAGGCCCTGGTCCTGGACCTGGACCTGGACCTTCGGGCTTCTGCGCAGCGAGTTGCTGACCACCTTCCGGCGCTGGCGCACCCTCGCACTGCTGGCCGTGCTGGCGGCCGTGCCGGTCCTGGTCGGGATCGCCGTGAAGATCGAGACGAGCGACGGCTCGTCCGCCGGCCCCGGTGGCGGCGGGGGAGGGGGCGGTGGCGGTGGTGGTCCGGCGTTCATCTCGCAGGTCACCAACAACGGCCTGTTCCTGGTCTTCACCGCGCTGGCTGTCACACTGCCGTTCTTCCTGCCGATGGCGATCGGTGTGATCGCGGGCGACGCGATCGCCGGCGAGGCGAACGCGGGCACGCTCCGCTATCTCCTGGTCGCCCCCGCCGGCCGCACCCGTCTCCTCCTGGCCAAGTACGCGACCGTCATGATCTTCTGCCTGGCGGCCACGCTCGTGGTCGCGCTCTCGGCACTGACGGTCGGTGCGCTGCTCTTCCCGCTCGGCGACCTGACCACGATCTCCGGCACCCGGATCGGCTTCGGCGACGGGCTGCTGCGGGCGCTGCTGATGGCTCTCGTCGTCGCCTTGTCCCTGATCGGCGTGGCGGCGCTCGGACTGTTCGTCTCCACGCTCACGAGCAGCGGCATCGCGGCGATGGCGACGACCGTGGGCCTGCTGATCACGATCCAGATCCTCGACCAGATCCCCCAGCTGCACGCGTTCCAGCCGTACTTCTTCTCGCACTACTGGCTGTCCTTCGCCGACCTGATGCGCGAGCCGGTCTACTGGGACGACCTGCAGAAGAACCTCGGCCTGCAGGCCCTGTACGCGGCGGTCTTCGGCTCGGCGGCCTGGGCGCGCTTCACGACGAAGGACGTCACGGCCTGACAGGGCGCCATCGGCCAAGGTCTAGGGCTAGGTCCAAAACCAAAACCAAAACCAAAACCAGGACCAGGACCAGGACCAGGACCAGGACTAGAACTAGGACTTGTCAGGCCGCCTCATGGGCGAACCGGGCGAGGGGCGCCTCCTGTGCGAAGAACGTCTTCGCGCGCGTCAGCGCCTGCGTGTCCTTCAGGACGTCGCCGGGCTTGCTGCCGTTGCCGAGCAGCACCCCGCCGAAACGCATCCGCAGGTAGGCCGCCGAGTTGTTGAGCGTGCCGATGAGCGGATCGGCGACCACGGGCTGGTCGTCCGCGAGGGCGGAGACGCCCCAGAGGGTGCGCCCCGCGAGCGTCGCCTTGAAGTCGACGCCGGGGGTACGCAGCCAGCCCGACCAGTGGTCCAGGTAGCGCTTGGTCTGGCCGGAGACCGAGTACCAGTACAGCGGGGACGCGATCACGATGTCCGTCGCGGCGAGCGTGGCGTCGAGCAGCAGCGCCGGGCTGCCCTCTGTGGGGCGGGTGTGGTCGCTGTCGTGGCGCAGGTCCTCGAAGTCGGGCAGCGGGTGCCGGGCGAGGCTGATCCACGTCTGCTCTACGTCGGAGGGCAACTGTGCGGCGGCCTCGCGGGCCAGCAGCTCGGTGTTGCCGTCCGGTCGGCTGCTGCCCAGCACGAACAGAAAACTGCGGTGCGTCATGATCCGATCCCCCAAGTAGTCGGCGTACGACGATAGTATGCACCTGCATTATATGTTTATGCAAGCACTTTACGGGTGGGGTGTGAGGGGGCTGCGGGGTGGGTGGGGCGTGGCGCTCCGGGCGACCGCCAGCAACGCCGCCTCCGCGCCGTGGGCCGCGACCACCTGCAACCCCACCGGACAACCGTCCGCGCCGACCCCCGCCGGGAGGCTGATCGCCGGGTGCCCGCTGAGGTTGAACGCCCAGGTGAGCGCGGTCGAGTAGCGGTCGCCGGGGCCGTCGTGACCGTGCGCGGCGTTCGGGGTCGTCGGCGTCAGCAGCAACTCGGCACGGGAGAAGAAGCCGGCCAGCAGCCGGTCGTTCAGCTCCCGGACCCGGTCGGCCGCGCGGAGGTCCGAGCCCGGGGTGCGCAGGGCGAGCCAGGCCGGGCCGGGGTCCTCCAGACACAAGGGCGCGTCCTGGGCCGACAGCCGTACGACACCGGCCTCGGCCAGGCGCTCGGCGGCGGCACGGGCGAGGGCGAGCGGCTCGGGATCGGGGTCGGCGAAGCCCAGGTCGGGGGAGAAGACGGCGAGGGGAGGAGCGGGAACCGCGGTCCCCACCCCTGGCAACGCAGCCGGCCCCTGCGCCGGAGTCGCCTCTGGCAAGGGAGCCGGCCCCTGCGCCGGAGTCACGGCTGGCAACGGATTCGGCCCCTGCGATGGAGTCGCCGCTGGCAAGGGAGCCGGCGTAGGCGTCGGGGGGTGCCCTGAGGACGCCGGCGCCATGACCCGCCAGTACGCCTCGGCGTCCACCGCGTACCGCACGAGGACGCCGGGCGCCGTCAGACCCGTACGGTCAGAAGGCGGCCGGTCCCCGAGGGGCGGTCGCCCGTTCGTCGTCTTCAGACCGATCACACCGCACCACGCGGCCGGGATGCGCACCGAGCCCGCGCCGTCGCTGCCGGTGGCCAGGGGGACGAGGCCGGCGGCCACCGCCGCCGCGGATCCGGCCGAGGAGCCGCCGGGCGTGCGGTCGGCGCGCCAGGGGTTGACGGTGCGGCCGTGGGCGCCGAGGCCCCAGGTCTGCCAGGCAGTGCCGGGTCCGGGGACGGCGGTCGCCCCGACGGGCACACATCCGGCGGCGATCAGCGGGGCCGCCGTACGCAGCCCGTGACGCCCCTTCACGCCGATCGGCACCCCGGCCAGCGGCAGCCGTTCGCCCACGGCGATCCGTACGTCGACCTCACGGGCCCACGCCCGCGCCCGCTCCTCCCACACCTCGGCGAACGCGCAGAGGGAACGGTCGACCCGGGCGATCCGTCCGAGCGCCTCGCCGACGACGTCCACGGCCCGCAGCCGCCCCGCCCGCACGGCCGCGGCGAGCTCCACGGCCGGCGGCCACTCCAGGGGCGTCACCCCCCGGTGAGCCGGGCCAATGCTGCCGTCTCCCGGGGCGGGCTTCCGCCCAGGTCGCCGAGGCGCCAGTTCGTCACCCAGGGGACGCGGTACACGTCGATGAGCGATTCGATCACCCGCATCCGCTGGACGAGCGGCCGGGGCAGCCGGCCGGGCGCGTCCGCGACGAGGACCACCGCGTCCAGGTCGAGCCCCTGCGGAGCCTCCCCGCGCCGGAAGACGTCCACCGCCCGCAGGACGGACTCCAGCCCGGCCGCATGCGTGCGGGCGACCAGCAGTACGGACGGCGGATCACCGGCGCCGGGCCACTCGCGCCCGCAGTCGTGGCCGCCGTAGACCGCGGCGAGCGTGGAGGCGCCGGCCCCGCCGTGTGCGGCGACCCAGGAGAAGCGCCGGGGCGTGGCGGTGGAGACGTACGGCATCGGCACCGGATCCGGCGCGGCCACCGGCCCCCGGATCCAGATCTCCGGCCCCCGTTGCCCGTCCGTCGTCCGCATGAACCGTGTCCCTCCCAGTCGTCGCCGTCCCTCCGGGGCGCCGCCCTGATCCTTGCTGGTCCCGGGGCGGCCCCGGCAGCGTGGCGTGGGTTCCTGGAACGAGGCTGTGACGTCGCGGTGACGTGAGGACCGGGAGCGCTCGGAGAGACTCAACAGTACGTGTACTCGTACACGTACTTGGACGACCGGATCGTGACGACGCATCCGAGTGAGGAACCGATGTCTCGACTCAGCCGCGAGAAGAAGCGGGAACAGAAGCACGCCGGCCGACCGGCCGCCGTGGTGGCGCCGCTCGACGTCCATGTCCGCGGGGGCGGGACGGCGACGATAGGCGGCGTACCGGTCGCGGCGGTCGACGGCGAGGAGATCCAGCGCGCCGTGCTGAGCCACCTGCACCGCATCGCCCTCGCCACCGGCCACCCCGTCCTCGCCACGGTCCACGACGAACGCATCGGCTACGTCGTCTCCCTGCGCGTGGACCCGGACGGCTCCAGCCACTTCACAGCGGAACCCTTGCGAACGACGGCGACGTCGACCCAGGCCGCGACGTCGACCCCGCCGGCGACAGCGACTCCGGCGGTGGCATCGACTCCGTCGGCGGCACCGACTCCGGCGGTGGCATCGACTCCGTCGGCGGCACCGACTCCGTCGGCGGTACGGGAGCCCGCGCCCGTACGGGAGGCGGCCCCGGACGCGCAGCTCACGGACCCGGCCACAGCGGCCGCCCCCGCGCCCGTAGGGGACGAGCAGTCTGTTCGGCCGCGAAGCGACAAGGCCACGCACTTGCTGCGCCAGGTGCCCGAGCCGGTGCGGGACGCGGCGCCCACGTTCCCGTTGCGGGCGGTCCCCGAGTCGGCGGCCGAGCAGGGACCGCAGTCGGCGCCGGCACAAGATTCGGCGCCCACGTACGCGATCCGGGCGATCCCGGAACCCCAGGACGACATCCCGGCCCCCGGCACGGTCACCGCCCCGACGGGCGTGTTCGGCCCACCCCCGACGATGGACGACCAACCGAACCCGAACGCCGACCCCACCTCGACCCCGATCGCGACCCCTGCGTCGACCCGGGCCTCGACCCCGACCGCAACCCCCGCGTCGACCCCGACCGCGACCCCTGCGTCGACCCCGGCCTCGACCCCGATCGCGACCCCTGCGTCGACCCGGGCCTCGACCCCGATCGCGACCCCTGCGTCGACCCGGGCCTCGACTCCGACCGCAACCCCCGCGTCGACCCCGGCCTCGACCCCTGCGTCGACCCCGACCCCGACCTCGGCCCCGGCCCTGCCCCTGGCCCCGCCCCCGACCCCAACTCCGCCTCCGACCTCGGCCCCGCCCCCGACCTCGGCCCTGCCCCTGGCCCCGCCCCCGACCCCAACTCCGCCTCCGACCTCAACCCCGCCCCTGGCCCCGGCCCTCACCCCGCCCCCGGCCCCGCCCCTCACCCCGCCCCTGGCCCCGGCCCCGCCCCTCACCTCGGCCCCGATCCCGCTTCCGTTGCCGACCCCCGCCTCGACCCCCGTACCTCAGGCCCTCACTCCCCTCCTCCCCGAGGATCTCGTCTCCGGCTCGGTCCCCGACCCCGACTCCAAGCCCACGCCCGCTCGTGGGTTCGACGCCGTGGCGGAGGCGGTGCTCGGTGACGATCCCCGGACCCTTCAGGGCGACGGCGGCGCTCCCGCCCTCCTCGGGGAGCCGATGGCGCGGATCAACGAGGCCGTGCGGGCGGGCCGGATAGACGCGGCGGCCGCTCTCGCGGAGCAGACCGTGCTGGAGGCGTCCGGGACGCTGGGGCCGGAGCACCCCGAGGTGCTCCGGCTGCGCGAACTCGGCGCGTACATCGCCTACTTGGCGGGCGACCCGCTCCGCGCCTTCCATGTCTCCCTGGACCTGGCCCGGATCCGCCGCAGCGCCCGGGACGGCGAGGCCGCGTACGGCAACGTCCAGAGTGCGGCGGCGGCCTGGCGCGCTGTACGCGACCCCGTGCAGGGACTGAACCTGGGGACCGAACTCCTCGGCCTGTGGACGGAGCTCACCGCCGAGGAGGGCCCGGCCGCCGACGACGTCGAGGAGCTGGAGTCGGCCCAGGCGCGCATGCTCCGTCTGGCCGAACGCGCCCGCAGGTCGGACGCGTAGCGACCTCGGCCGTCGAGCGGAAGGAGCCGGTCAGAACGGGCCGGTCAGATCAGATGACGGGCCGGCCAGGGGGGCAGGCCGGCCAGGGGGGGGCAGGCCGGTCAGGCGGACAGCTTCCAGACCGCGTAGGCGACGGCGTCGGCGTTGCGGTCCAGGGCGGTGTCGTTGATGTTGGCCGTGGTGTCGCAGGAGGAGTGGTAGCAGCGGTCGAAGGCCTGCCCGGCCGTACCGCCCCACTTGGCCGCCTGCGCCGCCGTCTTGACGTAGTCGGCGCCGCTGAACAGGCCGCCGACCGGGACACCCGCGTTCTTGAAGGGGGCGTGGTCGGAGCGGCCGTCGCCCTCGGTCTCGATCTCCGTCGCGACGCCCAGGCCCGTGAAGTAGTCCTTGAAGGTCTTCTCGATGGTCGGGTCGTCGTCGTAGACGAAGTAGCCGGGGTTCGGCGAGCCGATCATGTCGAAGTTGAGGTAGCCGCTGATGCGGGCGCGGTTCGCCGAGGACAGGTTGTTGACGTAGTACTTGGACCCGACCAGGCCCAGTTCCTCCGCGCCCCACCAGGCGAACCGCAGGTGTTTGGCGGGCTGGTAGCCGGACCGGGCCACGGCCAGGGCCGTCTCCAGCACGGCCGCCGAGCCGGAGCCGTTGTCGTTGATCCCGGCGCCGGAGGTCACGGAGTCCAAGTGGGACCCCGCCATGACGACCTTGCCGGTGTCGCCGCCGGGCCAGTCGGCGATGAGGTTGTAGCCGGTGCGGCCGGACGAGGTGAACTGCTGGATGGTGGTGGTGAAGCCGGCGGCGTCCAGCTTGGCCTTCACGTAGTCGAGCGAGGCCTTGTAGCCGGTGCGGCCGTGGGCGCGGTTGCCGCCGTTGGCGGTGGCGATGGACTGCAGCTGCGCCAGATGCGCCTTGACGTTGGCCACGGGGATGTCGGGAGCGGCGGCGAGGGCGGCGGAGCCGTGCGCAGGTGCGGGCGCCGCGCCGACTATCGATCCACACGTCAGGAGCATGACAACCGAAACGGCGCCGGCGGCCGCCGTGCGCCCGGAAACGGGAAGCTTCATAGCGGGGAGCTTCACGGCAGGGAGCTTCATGGTGGGGAGCTGCATGTGGGGGGCTCCGAATTCCTCGGGAATCGCCGGATCACAGGGATTCCACAGTGAATGGGGTTCCAGGATGGTGAACGGGGAACCAACTCCGCGTCAAGAGCGGTATCAGGACACGGGGTTCATATACCGGACATCGAGGACCCCCGGCTCCACGCTCGGTCAATGCACGCAGAACTCGTTCCCCTCCGGGTCCGTCATCACCGCCCACGCTCCGGACGGCTCGTTCACCTCCCGCAGCACGCTCGCCCCCAGCGCCGTCAACCGCTCGACCTCCCCGGCCCGCAGCCCCGCCCCGGGATGCAGGTCAAGATGCAGCCGGTTCTTCACCGTCTTCGGCTCCGGCACCCGCTGGAACAGCAGCCGCCGCCCGAGACCGGTCCCGCTGTCGGGGTCGTACGGGTCGTCGGGGTGGCGTACGGCGATCAGGTCCCGGAAGGCCGGGCGGCCGTGGAACTCCACCGTCGCCGCGCCCGGCAACGCGCCGAGCTCAAGCAGCCGCTCGATGAGCGCACTGTTGTCCTCGACCGCGTAGTGCAGCGCGGCGGCCCAGAAGTCGGCCTGCGCGTGCGGGTCGGCGGAGTCGACGACGAGCTTCCAGTGCACGGGGGCGGGGACCGCCCCGGAGGCTGACGGCGCGTCGGCCGTCGACGGTGTCTCGGAGGCAGGCGGGGTCTCGGAGGCTGACGGTGTCTCGGATGCCGCGGGAGTCTCGGTCATGCAGCCACTTGTAGCAGGCGCGCGCCGGGTCGGCCTCCCGCACGTCGTACTCCGCCCGGGGCGGCACGACCGCGCCAGGCACTCCCGGGCGGCCGGCCGCCCACCTCGGCCTCGGCCTCGACCCGCTCGGCTCGGCGATCGCAATGCCCGCCGAGAAACGCGGCCTACGGCTTGGCGGCGGGAGCGGCGGGAGCGGCGGGTATGACGGCGGCCGCGCCCTCGGCCTTCCGTACGGCGTCGGCGGCGCCCGTCGTACCCGTCGTACCGGTCGTACCGGTCGTACCGGTCGTGCCGGGCGTCTGTGTGTCCAGAGTGCCGGGAGTGTCGAGGGCGTCCGGGGTGTCGAGGACGTCCGGAGCGTCGGCGATGCGGGCGGCGAGGGCGCGGGCCGCCCGGCGCGAGGTGCGCAACGCGTCCCCGGTGAGCAGCACCAGCGCCAGCCAGACCAGCGCGAAGCCGGCCCACCGCTCGGGCGGCATGTCCTCGCCGAAGTAGAGGACGCCGAGGATGAACTGCAGGACCGGCGCCAGGTACTGCAGCAGTCCCAGAGTGGACAGCGGGACGCGGATCGCCGCCGCACCGAAGCAGACGAGGGGGAGTGCGGTGACGATGCCGGTGGAGGCGAGCAGGGCCGCGTGTCCGGCGCCCTCGGTCGTGAAGGTGGCGTCGCCGTGCGCGGACAGCCACAGCAGGTAGCCCAGCGCGGGCAGGAACTGGACGGCGGTCTCGGCGGTCAGCGACTCGACCCCGCCGAGGTTCACCTTCTTCTTCACGAGCCCGTAGGTGGCGAAGGAGAAGGCGAGGACCAGGGAGATCCACGGCGGGTGGCCGTAGCCGATGGTCAGGACCAGCACCGCCGTGAAGCCGACGCCGACCGCCGCCCACTGCACGGGCCGCAGCCGTTCCTTGAGGATCAGCACGCCCATCGCGATCGTGACCAGCGGGTTGATGAAGTACCCGAGGGATGCCTCGACGACATGGCCGCTGTTCACGGCCCAGATGTAGACGCCCCAGTTCACGGTGATGACGGCCGCGGCGATCACCACGAGACAGAGCCGGCGCGGCTGGCGCAGCAGCTCACCGGCCCATGCCCAGCGCCGTACGACGAGCAGCGCCGCGGCGACGAAGGCGAGGGACCACACCATGCGGTTCGCGAGGATCTCGGACGCCCCGGCGGGCTTGAGCAGGGGCCAGAAGAGAGGCACCAGCCCCCACATCCCGTACGCCGCGAAGCCGTTCAGCAGCCCGGTCCGGCTCTCACTCCTCGACGTCCCGGTCACGCGGTTCCTCTCTTTCACGTTCAGGCATGCGTGGACGAAGGTAACGCCGAGCACCCCCGCCTGTCATGCCCGTATCGCAATACGGTCATGACAGACGGGGGTGGGTGACTCCAGGACCCGTACGGGAGTCCTCAGGGGGAGTGTCAGCCCTTGAGCGCGGCCGTGATCGCCTCGGCGAGCGGGGTGGTCGGGCGGCCGGCGAGGCGGGACAGGTCACCGCTGGAGACGACCAGCTCGCCCTGCTCGATCGACGCGTCCACGCCCGCCAGGATCGCCGCGAGCGGCTCGGGCAGCCCGGCGCCGGTCAGGATGCCTGTGAGCACCTCGACGGGTACGGCGTTGTAGGCGATCTCCTTGCCGGCCTGCTTGCTCAGCTCGGCCGCGTACTCGGCGAAGCTCCACGCCTCGTCGCCGCCCAGCTCGTACGTCTTGTTCTCGTGGCCCTCGCCGGTCAGCACGGCGACGGCGGCGGCCGCGTAGTCGGCGCGGGAGGCGGAGGAGACCCGGCCCTCGCCGGCGGCCGCGACGACGGCGTTGTGCTCCAGCACCGGGGCGAGCTGCTCGGTGTAGTTCTCGTGGTACCAGCCGTTGCGCAGCAGCGCGTACGGCACACCGGAGGCGAGCAGCGCCTTCTCGGTGGCGCGGTGGTCGTCGGCCAGCGCCGCGGTCAAGGTGCCCGGCGCGCTGGTGTACGCGAGGAGCGCGACCCCGGCGGCCTTCGCGGCGTCGATGACGACCTGGTGCTGGGCCGGGCGGCCCTTGTCGAACTCGTTGCCCGAGATCAGCAGCACCTTGTCGCCGGCGGCGAAGAGGCTGCCGAACGTCTCGGGGGCGTTGTAGTCGGCGACGGCGAGCTTGACGCCGCGGGCCGCGAGGTCGGAGGCCTTGGCCTCGTCGCGGACGACGGCGGTGATCTGCTCGGCCGGGACCTTCTCCAGCAGCTGCTCGACGACGTGGCGGCCGAGGTGTCCGGTGGCTCCGGTGACGACGATGCTCATGGCTTGAGGAACTCCTAGTGCGGGTGCGGGGGTCTGTCACTAACCCTAGGAGGTGCGCTAACCCAACGAAAGTACCCACTTTGAAGTAAGGCACTTACGTAGAGGTAAGTGCAAGGAGTAAAAGTGCAAGGAGTAGGTGCAAGTAGTAGGTGCAAGTAGTAGGTGCAAGGAGCTGTAGCTCCGGGACAAGCGCCCAGCCTGGCCCCCGCACACGAAGAGGCCCGGGACCGGAGGAGCTCCGGTCCCGGGCCTCACCGCTGGTCGACCTCCTGGTTCAGCCGACGACCGTCCAGGTGTCCCCGCCCGCCAGCAGCGCCGCCAGGTCGCCCTTGCCGTGCTGTTCGATCGCCGTGTCGAGCTGGTCGGCCATCTGGGTGTCGTAGACCGGCCGCTCGACCGAGCGCAGCACACCGATCGGCGTGTGGTGCAGGGTGTCCGGATCGGCCAGGCGCGACAGGGCGAACGCGGTGGTCGGGGACGTGGCATGCGCGTCATGGACCAGCACATCCGCCTCGTTCTGCGGGGTCACCGTGACGACCTTCAGATCACCGGTCGCCGCATCCCGCACGACCCCCCGCGCCCCGTCCGGTCCGAACCTGATCGGCTGCCCGTGCTCCAGCCGGATCACCGCCTCCTCGGCCGACGCCCGGTCCTTCAGCGCCTCGAACGCGCCGTCGTTGAAGATGTTGCAGTTCTGGTAGATCTCGACCAGCGCCGTGCCCGGATGGGCGGCGGCCTGGCGCAGCACCTCCGTCAGGTGCTTGCGGTCGGAGTCGATGGTCCGGGCGACGAAGGAGGCTTCGGCGCCGATGGCCAGGGAGACCGGATTGAAGGGCGCGTCCAGCGAGCCCATCGGCGTCGACTTGGTGATCTTGCCGACCTCGGAGGTGGGCGAGTACTGGCCCTTGGTGAGGCCGTAGATACGGTTGTTGAAGAGCAGGATCTTCAGGTTCACGTTGCGGCGCAGGGCGTGGATGAGGTGGTTGCCGCCGATGGAGAGCGCGTCGCCGTCGCCCGTCACCACCCACACGCTCAGGTCGCGCCGGCTGGCGGCGAGCCCGGTCGCGATCGCCGGGGCCCGCCCGTGAATCGAATGCATCCCGTAGGTGTTCATGTAGTACGGGAAGCGCGACGAGCAGCCGATGCCCGAGACGAAGACGATGTTCTCCTTGGCCAGGCCGAGTTCGGGCATGAAGCCCTGGACGGCCGCCAGGATCGCGTAGTCACCGCAGCCGGGGCACCAGCGCACTTCCTGATCGGACTTGAAGTCCTTCATGGACTGCCTGGCCTCGGCCTTGGGGACGAGCGAGAGCGCCTCGATCGTGCCCGTGCCTTCCGCTCCGGTCTCAGCCATCGATGGCCTCCTTGAGCGCCGTGGCGAGCTGCTCCGCCTTGAACGGCATACCGTTGACCTGGTTGTAGGAGTGGGCGTCGACCAGGTATCTCGCCCGGATGAGGGTGGCGAGCTGGCCGAGGTTCATCTCGGGGATGACGACCTTGTCGTAACGCTTCAGGACCGCGCCGAGGTTGCGCGGGAACGGGTTCAGATGCCGCAGATGGGCCTGCGCGATGGCCTCCCCCGCCGTGCGCAGCCTTCGTACGGCCGCGGTGATGGGTCCGTAGGTGGAGCCCCAGCCGAGCACCAGGGTGCTCGCCCCGTGCGGGTCGTCGACCTCCACGTCCGGGACGTCGATGCCGTCGATCTTGGCCTGGCGGGTGCGGACCATGAAGTCGTGGTTGGCGGGGGCGTAGGAGATGTTCCCGGTGCCGTCCTCCTTCTCGATCCCGCCGATACGGTGCTCCAGCCCCGGCGTGCCCGGGATCGCCCACGGCCGGGCGAGGGTCTGCGGGTCGCGCTTGTACGGCCAGAAGACCTCGGCGCCGTCCTCCAGCGTGTGGTTCGGCCCCTGCGCGAACTGCACGCGCAGATCCGGCAGCTCGTCCAGCTCGGGGATGCGCCACGGCTCGGAGCCGTTGGCGAGGTAGCCGTCGGACAGGAGCATCACCGGCGTGCGGTAGGTGAGCGCGATCCGGGCGGCTTCCAGGGCGGCGTCGAAGCAGTCGGCGGGCGTGCGGGGCGCGACGATCGGCACCGGGGCCTCGCCGTTGCGCCCGAACATGGCCTGGAGCAGGTCGGCCTGCTCGGTCTTGGTCGGCAGACCGGTCGACGGCCCGCCCCGCTGGATGTCGATGACCAGCAGCGGCAGCTCCAGCGAGACGGCGAGCCCGATGGTCTCGGACTTCAGTGCCACGCCGGGCCCGGAGGTGGTGGTGACGGCGAGGGACCCGCCGAAGGCCGCCCCGAGCGCCGCGCCGATCCCCGCGATCTCGTCCTCCGCCTGGAAGGTCCGCACACCGAAGTTCTTGTGGCGGCTGAGCTCGTGCAGGATGTCGGAGGCCGGAGTGATCGGGTACGACCCGAGGAACAGCGGCAGATCAGCCTGCCGGGAGGCGCTGACCAGGCCGTATGCCAGAGCCAGGTTCCCGGAGATGTTCCGGTAGGTGCCGACGGGAAAAGCCTTCGCGGCCGGAGCGACCTCATAGCTGACCGCGAAGTCCTCGGTCGTCTCGCCGAAGTTCCACCCGGCGCGGAAGGCGGCGATGTTGGCGGCGGCGATGTCGGGCTTCTTCGCGAACTTCGACTTCAGGAACTTCTCGGTGCCCTCGGTCGGCCGGTGGTACATCCACGACAGGAGGCCGAGCGCGAACATGTTCTTGCTGCGCTCGGCCTCCTTACGGGTGAGGTCGAATTCCTTCAGCGCCTCGACGGTCAGGGTGGTCAGCGGGACCGGATGGAGCTGGTAACCGTCGAGGGAGCCGTCCTCCAGCGGCGAGGCCGCGTACCCCACCTTCTGCATCGCCCGCTTGGTGAACTCGTCCGTGTTGACGATGATCTCCGCACCGCGCGGCACATCGGCGATGTTCGCCTTCAGCGCGGCCGGGTTCATCGCGACCAGCACGTTGGGCGCGTCACCGGGGGTGAGGATGTCGTGGTCGGCGAAGTGCAGCTGGAACGAGGAGACGCCGGGCAGGGTGCCGGCGGGCGCGCGGATCTCGGCGGGGAAGTTCGGCAGGGTGGAGAGGTCGTTCCCGAAGGAAGCCGTCTCCGAGGTGAAGCGGTCACCGGTGAGCTGCATACCGTCACCCGAGTCACCCGCGAACCTGATGATCACCCGGTCGAGACGGCGTACGTCCTTCGTCCCGTCCGGTTGGCGCTGCTCTCCCACGACGGCCGCGTCCGCTCCGCCGGTTCCGTCGGCCTGTTCCGCTGGGCTGCTGACCTGACTGGTCACTGAACTGGACCTCCCTCGAGGTGGCTGTCCCGGAGAGGTCTTCCCGAAGCCCCTCCATGGATCAACCCTACGTCTGTAAGGGTCGCCTTCCCTCGGCCATTTCGTATGACTGTCAGCTGACTGTCAGCGTCCCGACACGGCCCGGCACCCCCGTTGCCATGATTTCCCGCCCCCCGGCGTCGTTCTGGTTAGACGCACCGGCCAGAAGACGTGGTCACCCGAGACGCATGGTCACCCGTGACGACTGGCACAGTGCCACTTCGTCATGAGTTGAGATAGGTGAGGACCGCGAGAACACGGCGGTGATCCCCGTCACTCGGCGACAGGCCGAGCTTCAGGAAGATGTTGCTGACGTGCTTCTCCACCGCCCCGTCGCTGACGACCAGCTGCCGGGCGATCGCCGAGTTCGTCCGCCCCTCGGCCATCAGCCCCAGGACCTCCCGCTCCCGGGGAGTGAGCCCCGCCAGCACGTCCTGCTTCCGGCTGCGCCCGAGCAACTGCGCGACGACCTCCGGGTCGAGCGCAGTACCCCCCTGGGCGACCCGCACCACGGCGTCCACGAACTCCCGCACCTCGGCCACGCGGTCCTTGAGCAGATACCCGACCCCGCGACTGGAACCGGCCAACAGTTCGGTGGCGTACCGCTCCTCCACGTACTGCGACAACACCAGCACCCCGAGCCCCGGATGCGCCCTGCGCAGTTGTACGGCGGCCCGCACCCCTTCGTCGGTGTGGGTTGGCGGCATCCGCACGTCCGCGACGACGACGTCGGGCAACGCACCCTCGTCGTCCAGCTCGGTAATGGTCTTGACCAGCGCCTCCGCGTCCCCGACCCCGGCGACCACGTCATGCCCCCGGTCGGTCAGCAACCGGGTCAGCCCCTCCCGCAACAGCACCGAATCCTCGGCGATGACCACCCGCACCCTGTCCTCCACGCTCCTCGGCCCCTCAGCCGTCCACCCGTCGGTCGAACCAGTCAAGCATTCCAGCTTCTGGCTCGTCTGCACCCGACAACAGCGGGCCCAGCCCCGAGGACGGCGCGAATACAGCCACCCCCCACCCACTTTCGGCCGATCCACACCCCGAAAACGCAACAGCCACCGCCCCACTCCCGCCCCTGGGGGCCAGGGTCCGGGGGCGGAGCTTGTCGCCGGGGGCGGGCTTGCGGTTTCGGCTGGTCCGGTGTTTTGGGGCGGGGCGGGACGGTCGCCGTCCCGTTCTCTTCCCCGGGCGCTGGGGGGTGCCTCTATGTCTTCCGTCAAGGCGCCCCTGACGGGTTTGGTGTGGTTCGGGGTTGCTGGGGTTATGCGGCGAGCTCGACGTCCGTC